>JAUWXZ010000004.1 GCA_030616125.1 Candidatus Aenigmatarchaeota archaeon | reverse complement strand
TCTTATGGTTTTTCCTAAATTATACACCAAAAAGTGTAGATCCAGTTATTTTTAATGTAAAAAGAACACTTGGATGTTTTTTTAAAGATTTTTGTTTTGACTTATATCCAAATCCTGTTAAGGAAGGTTCAGATGTTACAGCATTCATAGAAGTGAAAAAAAGCAGCCTTTCTTACAAAGTTTATCTTGTTCACGAGGATGATGTTAAAACTGAATTAAATTGCATATTGTCTAAAGGAAAATGTGAAATAAAACTGATTGAAGTTTCTAAGGAAGATACAGGAACATACTGGGCATTTGTAGATACTTATACAGACCTTGGAGAAGGAATATACCAACCTGAAGATCCGTATAAAGAGCCTAGAAGTGATGAAATAGAATTAGAAATTATAGAAGAGAAAATTTGAACGAAATTTAAAGTCATATAGAAATGATAAGAACCAAGCAAAGCTTTTATTTAAAGGAAAAGAAAAAATAATTATGAGTAAAGCAATTGCAATTCCCTATATAATTGCTTTAATTCTTGGTATATTGGTAGTGGCTTTAGTTGGATATTGGTTATACAGAGTGTATTGGGGTGCTCCTATAGGAGAACAACAATGCAGATCAACGATGATCAGCTGGTGTAATAGTTGTAAAACAGCTAATGGATTTGATATGACAAGCTGGGAAGTTGGTAGCGGTTATGATCCAGGTACTGATTTAACTAATTGTGCAAGTGAGCATTATGGAATTACTTTGGATAGTACAAATAAATGTGGTGGAACAGGGATACTAGACACTTGCAAAGCATTTATAGAATAATCTGATCATATGCCAATAGCCACTTATCATATAATAATGTTAATTATCGGTGTAATAGTTTTAGTTGTTGTAATTGCTTTTGTATACAAAGTTTTTTTTCATCCGTCAATCAACGAATCAGAGTGTAGGACAAGAATAACTGCTTGGTGTGCAAGATGTAAAACAGATGGAAGTACACCTGATGATAAATTAGTGGAATGTGCGCAAAAGTTCTACGGAATGTCGGCTACCTTTGACTGTCAAAGTGCAGAAGATGATTGCAAAGCATTTTTGCCTATATAAACAAAAATTAATATTATGCTATCTTCAAAAGCTAATGTAGAAATGATTTTTTTAATTTTAATAATAGCGATATGTACAATCAGTGCATTCTGGATATTATATATGACTGTTTTTAAGCTTCATATGTTGGCTATGTGTAAGGATTCTCAGATACAGGAAATAATAAAAATAGTATCAATAACAAGGGAATTTAAAGAAAGAGGAATTAGTGGTTTTGAAGAAGAAACTTTTGAAATAAAAACATGTGCAGAAGAAATGAAGCCTGATGATGAAGACGGTAATCCTGTACTGAAAGTTTTATATGAAGATGCTAAAGATTACGAGGTTTATCCAACCAGTGTTACTTGGGAAATGTATGGCATACAGAAACCAGGAGTGTACAATGTTAAAATTTCTCAGGATGCTGTAGAATTTATAACCTAATATTTTCCTGAAATTAAATATTTATTAGTGCTATCTTCAAAAGCTAACGCAGAATGGTTGTGGGATTTGTTTTTACCTATGTTTTTATTAGTGCTTGGTGTTCTTTTAGCTATTGTTGTGCTACAGCCATACTTTAAACAACCAATCTGTACACTCGAGCAACGAGAAGAAATAGAAAAAGTAAACGACAAGATCGAGGAAATGATAAGAGTTCAAGGCACTGAGATAATCAAATTTGAAATTGAGGATTGTGTTGAGTCGCTTAATTATGAACCTGGAGAGTTCCGTATAAACAACAAACTTTTTACTGGTAATGTTACAGTTAAATATAAAACTGCAGAAAAGCCAATAAATTACCCCACACAACTCGTCTGGAACCTTGGTGGAGAAAAGGGACCAGGACCATATAAACTGAGAGTATCTTATGAGGGAGTCGAATGTGTTGGAGTCTGGAGTAGTTGATTAAATTGTAGCCACAAAAATCATAATATTATGAATAATTTGTGAGAACTAGCTTCTTAGTTAATAATTCACAAATATAATTTAGAGAAAATGGCCAAGTACACAACAACAGATATTATAATAATTTGCTTCGGTATAATTCTAGACATAGCAATTATAATTCTAATTATTGGAGAAGCTGAAAAGCAGATGTATATTTTTGGTTTAAGACCTTCCGAATCTACCTCCACAGATATAGCTGGCCTGGCAACAATTTCTAAAGGATTAGTGGGCAAAGTGGATTTGGTCTATAGAAATGTCACCCAAGGTGTTTTTTACAAAATTTTTATTGAAGATAGAATTGTTTGCGTTTATGCTCAGTTAACTGGTGCTATGAATACAACTGATTGTTCTTCTGCAGCTTTTAATCTTGGGGAAGATGAATTTGAGGGAAATGGTTTTGAGGTTACCATTAGGAAAGATGTTGAAACTGATGTGGAGTTAAAATGAGAACAAGTTTAACTAAAATTCTTAGTACAATTATTTCCTATGCTTTGATGTTAGCTGTTATTTTTTTTGTCATAGGCAAATATCTTGATTTGAGAGTTGAGTCTTTTTCAGTTGATGCAACAAGGCACTCAACAAATTTGTTGCAATTAATTCTTACGAGTAGCCCAATCGTGAAAGAAAAATTGATTCTTGATAGTGATAAGATGGATAACTATTTAAGTGGTAGTATAAAAAAAGAGTGGGAAGATTCTTGTGAACTTTTAGAATATGATTATAACCTATCTGTGTATGACCTGGAAAATAAAAATGAATGGAAAACTGGGAAATTAATCTTTGACTCAAGCTCAGAATGCTACTTCGATTACCAGAAAATAAAAACTTATTCAGAAATGCCAGTTTCAATTTATTATGGAGACCATACCTATGATCCAGGCATAGCTAATTTAATCTTAATGAGAACACCCTTGTCTGAATTAGCTTTTTGGACGTCCCAAGCGTCATTAAGAATTAGAAAAGGAACAGATACCGAGATAATAAAAGATATACGAATAGGGAAAGAGATTGACCATATTAAATTTACAAAAAGCTCTGATATCACTATCTGCATGAAAATTGGAGATTCAGAGATTTGCAAAAGTTTTCCTTATAAGTCTTATCCAGAAATCAAAATATGCCCTGGTGAATGTATACTTGACCAACCTTGTAAAAAACTAGAAGGTTCTGTTAAGTGCAATCTACCAGGAAATTGTAATGTTATTACTGTTAGTGCAAATCCAGATGAAATTAATATTACTGTGCCGGTGAGTTAAATGTTTTGGGCAGCTATAGTTGCTAAATGGGCTATAATTATTTTTCTAATCCTTAGTATTTTGGTTTTCTTCGTTACGTTTAAATATCATGTCAAGCTTACTGTTGCTGAATATTATTTATGGGGCAAGCAATATGACATACCCCTAGCTTTATTTTCTATTAACATGAATGGTGACAGTTCCGTAGTTGCTTTAAACAAAATTTATTATGGTGATAATAGTTTAAAAGAAAATCTAAGAGAAATTCTGGACAAGTGGTTTGGGAAAGTTTATTACTATAAACTTAGTTTTGGTAGTACAAACATTGTCAGGGAAAATGCTAGTGTAATTGTGGAAAATGGCAATTGGTACATTATTTATCCAACTGGAACGCGTGAACGGATAAAAGTGATGAAAATTATGGGAGAATATCCTTTGCCAATTGTTGGTGAAATTCCTAATGTGATAGAACTTAACTATTCAACTCTTATACCCCAGTGATTAAAATGAAAAAAGGAATTGGCGGTTTGGGAATTTTATTAATTGCCCTAGCGGCAATGCTTATTTTTCAAGCTTTTTTCTATAGTACTTACTTTAGAAAAGAGATGATTGAAAGAAGATTTTTGTTTGAGACCTCGGCTCTAATGAAGTCTGACAAAATTGAAACTTATGTTAGGTCATTCAAAAGTGCTGTAGAGTTATCGCTTTTGCAAGCATGCTATGATATAAAGGACAATAGCGATGAAATTTGGCAGGATTGTTCACACGTTTCAGTACCAGACAATGATATTTTTATCGAAGAAATTAAAGAAAAAACTGAGAATTATGCAAATATCTACCTATCAGAGTACAAAAAGTTTGCCAATTCAAAAAAAGCTGAAATTAATATACCGAACTCTGACTTAGGAGAGGCTAGAATTTATTGGGAAGATAATAGCATATCTACAGAATTTGATGAAATAGGATTTGAGTTTAAAGATGAAAAAATAAACATAATTCGCAATTTTATACCAAGTGCAACACTTTACACAAAACTAGGAAAAGTTCTTGATCTAACAAATGATTTTGTTGAAAATGATCCTATAGGAAATAAAATAAGGGATTCAAGCTTTACAGAAAGCGAATGTACACAAACTAACGTAGAAAACAAAGTGCAAGAAGTTGAAGAAGAATTTAACACAGCCCATGAAAATGAAAAAATTGAAATTAACTTAGAAATTCAAAACATTCAGGTAGATTGGACCAAAAAAACTGAAACCCGGCCCGTATGTTCAGGTACTTATGATTGTGATCAATTATCTACCAATGAATGTAGCTTAGGCAGTGGTTGTTTTTTGCTATCGGGAGGTGTTTGTTATCCTGAATATAGCTGTAGCGGGCTTAGTTGGGGAGAATGCGGATATGATCTATGTTGTTTTTGGGATGATGTTTCTAGGATATGTAGAGAAGAGTATATTTGTTATTATGCTGAGAGGCGCTGCATTGTTCCTCAGGGCTGCACAAAGTCTTGTACATATCAAGAAGAAGCTGGCTGTGCAGGTGGAACTCATGGTTGTTCGGAAGATGCAGGTTGCGATGTTCCTGGCTGTACCCAAACCACAGAAGAAACAGAAACATTCAGCTGTTCTATTAAAGTAGAAGTAAAAGTTGAGATGGACGATATCTCAAATAAATTCCCAGTATATGACGGAACAAAAGTTACAGAAGATCATTTAGGTTTGGTGTATCTGGTAAAGACTGGTAATGCTGACGTATGTAATTAAATCTCAACTGAATATTACTCTTCACAATATTCAGTGTCAACTGCTATGCTGTATTCGCTTGTTTTTACAAACTTGTATTCTGCTGTTGCTATAAATGTATAGGTTAAAGAATTTTCAACTTCTTGTTTTGTTGGCAAAGTAAATTTGCAGAGGAAAAAAGTACTTGAATCTTTTTTCAACTTTTCGATTACACCCTCGATTTTTTCATAACCTATGATAGTTCCCTTAACATCTTTTTCTGGTTTACAAATTATACCCTCCTTACATATCTCTGAGCAATCCAATTCTTTAGCTGGTTTATCACCTGGGGGCAGTTGTGTTATAGCCATATTGTTTATCATTGCTTCACCGTCTACAACATTTTCCAATTGCAGTGTTATATAAGCGGTATCGACTATGCCAACTATATATTCTCCTTCAATAGCATCTGATCCAATTTTAAAATTTACAGGACCAGCGCTTGTTGTTGATCTTTCTTCTTCAGTGGTTCCAGGAATTCCAATAAAACCTCCAGTTGGATATCCTTCTTTTCTTGTTGTAATTTTCAAAGTCCCTGAAACATTATATGTGTAATTCACATTGACTTCATAATCAAAAGTAGATTTACAGGGGACGCCTTCTTCCCCATCAAATTCTGCAAGTAATCTAACACTATCTCCAGGTCTTAGTTCACATTTATCATCTTGACATAAAACTCCCATATTTTTAATTTCTGCAGGTTTTCCCTCTGGATATTCATCCTCTGGATAGTCATCACTCATAATGTTTACTTCTATTCCCTTAGCTGGAAGACTTGTGTCCTCTGACATGTCTAAGGTTATATAAATTCTTTCTGGTGCAGCTCCCTTTGCTGGAAGCATGGTAGGTTCTGCTCCAAAAGTCAGGCAATCAGTACAGCCAATTTTTTTAGTTTCCATTCCATAACATTTTTTCCTACAAAGTTCATCTATACCAGCAGGACTTAATCTTGGATCTAAACTTGTAGATTTGCATTCCAAATAGCATACATATGCCTTTCCCCCAGGAATGAGGGCCATGACTTTAGGTATAACACCAACCTGTATAATAAATATTACAACTACAATTGCGATAATCCCAATAAAATGCCATTTAGGACTTTTTGTCATTTTTGCCAAAACATGATCCAAACCAAACCCAATTAAAAATATAAGTGGTATACCTCCGTATGGGAGTAAACTGAAATATGAACCAAGAACCGGCATGAAAGATACGGAGAAATAAATGGCTAAAGCCAAAATAAAACCAAAAATAATAGATATTCCAAATTGCTCAAGTGTGAGAGTTGCACCCATTGTACCAAATAACCATCCTATAACTAGAGCTAAACCTGGAGTTAGCCCCCATGTAAGTGCTGATACACCAAGAAGATCCAAGAGTGGTTGGAGTGTGAGAAGTGAAAGAATGAACGCAATGGCAAAACCTCCCCAAAACTGTGGTTTTTTTATCGTACCAATAAATTTCTCTTTAGTCGTAGGTGGCTTTTTTATTCTTTCTGGTTCCCAACTGCAAGCTGGGCATGGATATCCTGTGATTGGAGTTCCACAGTTTTTGCATGGAAATTTCTCTTTTGGTCCTAGTGGCTTCTCAGGTTTTTCAGCCATACTATCTAATTTAAATTTATCCTTTCAAAATATTAAACACAAACCTTTTAAATATGTTCAATTAGAATAATTATTATCAATAATTCAGTAAACCAGAGATAGGGACATTGAATGTCTATGATACATAAAAAAGAAAAGTCAGTAAGTAGAAGAATTTTCTTTGAATCTAAAAATTTAGAATTTTTGAATTACTTTCAGAATTTAGTCCTAAAATTATTGTTTGTTTAAATATCAGAAAAATAAAGGAGGTGCAACAAATGCCAGAAGAAAAACCTAAGGTCGAGGACAATGTGGTCTACATCGGACGAAAACCGAGTATGGCATATGTCCTGGCAGTGATAACCCAGTTCACCAATGGTGCGCCAGACGTTTTAATAAAGGCTCGTGGCAAGGCCATAAGTCGAGCTGTGGATGTAGCAGAAATTGTGAGAAGAAGATTCTTGCAAGATGTAAAAATAAAAAGTGTAGACATTGCAACAGAAGAAAGAGAACTAGAAGACAAAACAAAACTAAACGTCTCTACAATGACACTAGTTTTAGGGAAATAATCCCTCTTTCTTCTTTTTTATCTTTCCAAGATGAATGTCTTTTTGTATACTGGTATTTCTTTCACTTCATGGATTAACATTTCCATTCTTTTTCCAATTCCCATAATTTTTTCTTCTTCCAAAACTTTTCTTACCCTTTCAAGCTTTCTACTTTTTTCACAATAAACTGTAAATAATTTTTCACCTTTTTTTACTTGGTTCCCAATTTTTTTGTAAAGCTGAATTCCTGCTTTTTTATCTTTTGGAGCTCCAGCAGCCCTAGTAACCTCTGTCAATCCAGAATTATTGACCCAAAGAACCAATCCAAAATTTTCTGATCGGATATCTAAGCCATAATCTCCAATTTCAATTTCTTCTGGTTTGATTTCTGAATCGCCACCTTGCTCAAAAATGATTTCTCTAAATTTTTCTTCTGCTTTACCAGATTTTAAAATTTCTAAAGCTGATTTTTTTCCGTCAACTTTTCCAGTCATTTCCAATAAAATTCCTGCTATATCTGTGGCCTTATCTATTAAATCAGGTAAATTTTTTCTCCTCGTTAAAACTTCTAAAGCTTCCCTTGCTTCCAAAGCTGGTCCAATTGAATAACCCAAAGGCTGTTCTCCATAAGTAACTGCACATCTAGTGTTTATACCAAGTTTTTTTCCCAATTCAATAAAATCTTTTGCCAATAAATCTGCATCTTCGATTGTCTTGACTTTTGTTCCTCTTCCACAAGGGATATCTATAACCAAATGATTTGCTCCGACAGCTTTTTTCTTCGACATAATTGAAGGCAATAATAAAGGATCTATTGACAGAGGATATTCGATTTGAATAAAAACATCATCAGCCGGAGCTAAATGTAGAGTTCCACCCCAAACGATACAACCATTGGTTTTTTCCACTACACGTTTCATCTCTTCTAAGTCCAAATCAACCGGCATTAAAACTTCAGCCCTATCAGCAGTTCCTCCAGCACTTGTTATGGCCCTAGAAGAAGTTTTTGGTATGGTTAAGCCTGCAGCGGCAATTATCGGTACAACTAATAAAGTAGTCTTATCTCCAACTGCTCCTCCACAAGAATGTTTATCACATATAATTTTTTTATTCAATTTCAATTTTTCTCCAGTTTCAACCATAGCTAAAGTTAAGCTAGTAGATTCATCCAGGTCCAAGCCAAAATCATGCAATGCAGTAACGAAGGATGCAAGTTCTATTTCGCTCAAATTCCCTTCCACAACATCCTTAACAATTTCAAAAAATTCTTCATAGCTTAATTTTTTCCCTTTCAGTTTGTTTTTTATGTGTTGTAAAGAGCTAGGATATTTTGCAACTTCAACTTCTAATTCGGCATCTTTCTTTAAGTCCAAAGAATCTCTAACTTCTTCGTAAATTCCCACATAATCTTTAGGAACAACTCGAGTTGTGATATTTACAATAGCAGTTAATTCTTTCTGGCTTGAGCAAAGCCTAACCCTCCCTAAACTTCTGATTCCCAAATCTTCGGCATCTTCCTGATTTAGAATGACTATTAATTTCCCTCCAGCTTCCAAACCTAAGAATTTTACTTTTAGCTTCATTTGGCTACACAACTTCCATTTTCAAAAACACAAGGCGATTCTGGTTTTGGCGAGTAAAATTGTGGACATAAAACCTGAATTTTTGAGCAGTCAATTTTTGGTTTATAGCTTAATTTATCTACGCACTTCCATTGAGCTCCAGCATTTTCAGGACAGCAGTTGACTATTTTCCATTCACACCTCTCGAGGTAAAATACTTTATAATAAATTGCTAATATACCTAAAATAGCAACTATGAAAATTATCAAAATAATTCTTGTTTTTTTCATTTGTTTCATCTCATTCCAAACTCCATTTATCTAAAGCTACCCTTAATTCTTTATGTGTTTTAGCGTATTCATTTAACGGAATATTTTTTAAAGAACTATCTATAGCCTGTCTCATGGCCTTTGTTCCGGCAGTTGTTCCCAGTGGGTTGCCATGTATACCACCTCCAGATTGAATGATAACATCGGTACCAAATATTTTTAATAACTCAGGTACTAATGTGGGATGCAGGCCCCCAGAAGCTACAGGAAACACTGGTTTTATTCCGTTCATTTTTTTTCTTAATGCATTACAATTTTCTACAACTTCTTTTTTAGTTTCAAACATTTTCCCCACTCCAGCACCAACATGCAACTGATCAAAACCAACAATTCTTACTATTTTTGCTATGACTTTCATTGAAATACCATGCTTGGAATTTTTGGTAAAACTGGCATGCCCTGCCCTGTGGGCATGTAGAACGAGGTTAAAATTCCGATCACGTAAAGTTTGCAGGGCAGACCAACCAACGGTAAGAACATCTATCATAGCATATCTTCCATCATGATCTTGAACCAATTGAGCTCGTCTGATCATTTCATCTGTTTTGGCACTTATGTTGATTAGATAAACTTTTTTTTCACCAGTTTCTCTTTCAGCTCTATCTCTAAATTCTAGGGTCCTCACAAGTCTTTCTTCAAATGGATTAAATTTTTGATTACTTAAGTTCTCGTCATCTTTCACCAAGTCGCACCCACCAACCCATGCACTATAAGCAACTTTAACATGATCTTCTGTTTTTAATCCAAGCTTAGGTTTGACGATTGTTCCAACCAAAGGTCTTTTTGGAATCTTCAAAAGTTTTCTAACCCCTTGAATACCGTACTTTGGTCCTCTAAAACTTTGGATCAGCTCTGCAGGAAAATGGATATCATTAAGTCTCAAATTTTTTAAGTCTTTCATCCCGAAAACATTTCCAGCTATACTACTCAGAATATTTGACATATTTCCAGATTCAAAAAGTTCAATGGGATAAGCAATTTTTATGTTATTTCCATTTATCTCAAAAACTTTTGCGGCAGATTCTTCAACGTATGGTTTGGTTGTGGTAGTTTCTGTCCAAGTTCCTATTGAGCTTTCTGCTGCTACACCCCCAGCGGCTTCTTTTAAACTTATACCTAAGGGTTCAACAAAAAACTCACATATGAGATCGGTTTCTTTGGGTTCATACTTCAAATTAACATAATCTTCATATTTCATTTCAACAACCTCAAAATTTGTTCAGGCTTTAAAATTCCTTTTTCTGTTACTACTGCTGTTATAAATTTCCAAGGAGTTACATCAAACGCAGGATTTCTAATTTTTACCCCTTCCAATTTTCCAGGATGTAATAATTCAAGATAAACTTCTCTTGCAGGTCTTTCCTCAATAACCATTTTTTTTCTTCTATCCAATTTCAATGAATTAGCAATAACATAAAATGGTTTTTTGTTTTCTTTTGCAGCTAAGGCAAGCAAAGAAGTACCAGTTTTATTTACAATACCTTCTTTTCTTATTGCATCACTTCCAACCATCACCAAATTAACTTCTGGCATGAAATAACCAACAGCAGAATCTGTAATCAAAGTGACAGGAATTTTTAATTTTGCCAATTCTTTTGCAGTTTTTACACCTTGCTCTAAAGGATCTGTTTCTGTTGCAATTACTGAAATTTTTTTACCCTCTTTCCATGCTTGTTTTATTACTGCTAAAGCTTCTCCGGAATGGCAGTGTGTCATTATCATGTGGTTGTTTTTTATCAGCTTTGATCCAATTTTTGCAATTTTTTTTGTGGATTCGTTTAAATTTTTAACTAGTTTATTTATTGTTTTTAAGCTTTTTTCTTTTTTTAATATTTTCAAACAATTGTGTAAAACAACAGCAGTTGGTCTTATTTTTTCTAATTTTTTGGCAGTAATTTCAAATTCTTTTCCAAATCCATGTTTTTTGCAGAATCTCTTCAGAAACTTCAAGCTGTAAATTGCAATTTGCTTTGCTCCCTGAACTTTTACACTTTTGATATTTTTTGTCACTTTCTCCAAGTCACTCATATAAATTCAAGTTTGTTTTACTAAATTAAAAATATGGACTTTGAAAAACAAAGGAAAGAAGTTGTAGGGAGCTTGGAAAGAATGGGGTATATTAAAGACGTAAGAATAAAAAAAGCAATGCTAAAAGTGAAAAGGGAAGATTTCATTCTTCCTGAATATAAATCTAATGCTTACATTGACACCCCTTTACCAATACCAGAGGGGCAAACAATTAGTGCTCTCCATATGCACGCTATCTTCATGTCAGCTTTAAAACTAAAAGAAAGGGATAAAGTTTTAGAAATCGGTGCAGGTTCAGGAATTTTATTGGCGTACATGAAGGAGATGGTTGGTCCAAAAGTAAAAGTTTTTGGAATAGAAAATGTTCCTGAAGTTTATGAATTTGCAAAGAAAAATCTAGAAAAAACAAGCTATGCTAAAAAAGTTAAGTTGATTTTAGGGGACGGTTCTAATGGTTTACCTAAGTATGCCCCTTATGATAAAATTGTTTGTAGTGCGACTTGTCCTAAAATCCCCAAACCGTGGATAAAACAAATTAACCTAGGTGGAATAATTGTTTCACCGGTCGGTGAACCTTATGGGCATCAAGAATTAGTTTATTTAGAAAAAACAAAGGAAGGAAAAATTATCAGAAAAAATTTAGGTGGAGTAATTTTTGTTCCTTTAAAAGGAAAATTTGGTTGGAAAGAATAAAACTATTTTTTTGATGGAGAATCTAAAATGGAATTGGAAGCTTTCCTGTGTAAATTGCAATAAGAATTATAATCGCTATTATAAAACCAAAAATTCCTGCAAGCAAACCACCGACAAGTATCAGGATTGCTCTGTAAATGAAATCCAATTTTGGTAAAAGAGCACCAGCAATTATTAGAACAATACCTAAAATTTTTATAGCAAGACCCATATTTAATAATATAATTTTTAGCTAAAAGTAATTAATTGGGACCGGAGGGATTTGAACCCCCATTGACTGGTATCATCAGTGCTCCATGCTCCTGGAGCCAGTTCCTAGGTATCATTTGATAAGTCCTAACCAGGTTAGACTACGATCCCAATTAAAAATAACTTAATTTTTAGTTTTAAAATCTTACGCAGTTCATGCATTGGGTTGCAATAATTATAGCAATTATCACTAATATTAAAAATATAACCCAAACCACCCTTTCTTTTCTCGATTCAAACAACCAGATTATAAATACAAACCAAATTCCAAAATAAAATATCAAAGGGAAATTGAATTTAAAAGTTAACTCAAAAAGATCATAACCTTCTAGCCAGAAAGCATACTCGGTTGCTAAGAAAGAAGAAGCCAAAAATAAAACTGCCCATATTAATAGATTTCTGGATTTTTTTTTGTTTTTCTCAAAAAATATACCAAACACAAATAGACAGATTGACATAATTCCCGCAATTAGGGAATAAGTTAAAATTATATTTATTATCATTTTACTCTCTTCAATATTTTTACTTCGCATTTAGCAAGATTTTTGAATCTTTCAGCATCCTCTTCATTGCCAACTACACTCCCATAATGCATTGGTATAGCAATTTTTGGATTAATCATATTTACAGCTTGAACTGCCTCTTCTGCTGTCATAACATACGTTCCGCTAACAGGGACTAAAATAATATCTGCTTTTATTTTTTCCATCTGAGGTATAAAGTCTGTATCTCCAGTATGATAAATTCTGACATTTTTAATTGTGAGGATAAATCCAACCATTTTGTCTTCTCTAGGATGAAATAGTACACCGGGCGATCTAAATTTATTAATATTATATGCATTGGTTACTTCAAAGATTACATCATCTATCCCAAATTTATCACCAGGCTTAACTGTCATAATTTCTCTAACCTTTAGATTGGTTAATTTTGCTTTTGCCATAGGTGTAGTGACAACTACTGTATTGACTGATGCTATTTTTTCTATATCCCCCATACTACAATGATCAAAATGTTCGTGAGTTATAAAAATTATGTCAGCAACTTCTTGAGCTTTTATTTGAAATGGATCAATATAAATTGTTTTGCTATTTTTAATTTTGAAGGAGGAATGCCCTAGCCAGAAGATATTTATTCCTTGATATTCAAACATTTTTTCACTTTGAGCCTCGAGAGGGATTTGAACCCTCAACCTATTGCTTACAAGGCAATCGCTCTTTAACTAGACTAACCGTTGAGCTATCGAGGCATTGAAATTATCTATCTATTTAATAATTTATAAGTTTTAATCAAAAATTAATCTAAAAAATCTTTATTCTTTATTTTGGTTGGCAAATAAGTTTCTGTGACAAATTTCAATCCTCTTCCAGAAAGAGATTCTAATTCTGCTTTAATTTTTCGACTGATAAGTGATTTTAACAATTTTTGCCATTCTGGTTTTTGAAACCACTTATATTTTAACATCTCTTGCGCACGTTTTGTGTCAACTTCTTCAGCTTTGATCGTGAAATTTTTAAGATTAAAATTATCTACATCGTCCATCGTAAGTCCCAAGAATTTTGCATTTGTAGTTCCCAGTCTGTCTGAAACATGTGCCAAACCGATTGAACCATATTTGATTACAGAGTAAATATAAAGTCCATAAGCATCCAAATCAGTAAAAACATAAACAGGCAGGTCGAATTCAATTGCCAGTCTTTGGATTACTCTTCTGGTGCCTCTTGCTGGTTGACCTTGTGTTGTAATTAAAATACATTTGTGTTTTTGCCAAAATTTATCTTCATGTAATCTTTCAAACGCTGCATTTTTTTCTATTACAAGAATATAATCTGCATTTACTTTTTTGAATTTGATATCTTCAATATTGCTTGGGATAGCCCATCCCCCGGAACCAAGCTTAGACAAGTCTACAGTGTCTCCTCTGTCACTGATGACGACATTACCCACAACTCTCCCTCTGATGTCTGCATTCAAATGCAGCTGTTCCCTCAGAATATTTAACATAACTTCCAAATCAACTACAATTGGGTTTGATTCGCTTTGCTCATCAAAAGTATTTTCATTAGAGTTTGGTAAAGTTCTTTTTAGCGCGTAGAACAAATCCCTCAAGCTTGTATGGATATTTTGATCTATCAAATCTTTACAAAAAGCAGAGATGAGCATAGTTTGCATGAATTTTTTCGCATGTCCGGTATGAAACAGAAACCTTTTTGCACTTTTTCCTCCTAAAGTGAGCATCCTAGTTTTCGAGTCATAGACTATATTTGATAAAGTTCTTATTGGGATATCGATATTCGGATTCACCTTTTTTTCAATATCTTCCAAAATCTTCCCTCCCAAATTTTCAATCTTTTTCTTTGCTTCTTTCATTTTGTTTCACCCTTCTTTTTTATAAACTCTTCTAATTTATTTAAAATTGTTTTTTGATCTTTTTTTGTGAGCTTTGATAAACATTCTGCAACAACTGGGGTATAACGCTCAAACAACTGCTTTCTTAAAAATCTTTCTTTATATTTTCTTTTTTGTCTAACAAATTTTGCAAGTTTTCTTCCAGCATCTTGTAAAGCGAGCTTGACCTCCCTTATAATTTCTGGATATGCGGCAATTGCTTGCTTCCCCTCTGTGGTGAATGGGACCCAAACAGAAGCAAAATGAACCAAAATTGTTAAAGGACCTATTGGCAATGTCCAAGAAGATTGTTGCAATCCATATCTTCTCCAATCAATTTCACTCACGGCTTGAGTGATAGCACAATCTCCCTGATGGTATAACAAAGGAATTTTATTTGCAAATCTTATCAATTGACATGTTGTGTTTGATGGTAAATTCCCCCCATAAGCCAATCCAACTGAGACTTGAAAAGGATATCCACGATAAACTGTTGGAGGTCTTAAAACTGCAATGTAACATTCAGCATCTATTTCTTTTTTTAATCCTTCCTCAATCAAACGTTCTTCTAGAGGTGATAGACAGCTGGTGGGAGGAGCAATAAGCTTGACCATTTGTATTGCTTTATGCAACCTTTCAATTTCTTCTACTTTCAGATTTTTTGTATTTCTACTAAATTCAATTTTTGCAAGTCTGCAAATTTGCTCAGCTGATCTTCTTCCAACTCTTGAAAAATCTGAAGTCAAAAAAGCAAGTAAATTTCTTGCTTTTGTAAGCAAAAGCATTCTTTTTAAAACTCCAAGTTCAACTCCATAAGGATGGGGCTTGATTTCTTTTGGAATTTTTGGAAGTTCGTCAACAGTTCGAGAGAATTCAATTTTTCCATTTGGTCCATCATAAACCATATGGGCAAAAGGATTTGCTATAGCCGTTTGCTTCAAGTATTCAAGAATTGATTGAGTTCTTTCCATATACCTTCCTTCAACATCCATTTCAATTTTTATACCATGCCATTTTTCAGGATTTTTTTGTATGAGGTGAGAAATTATATGGGGTTCGTTTCTTGTGACATCAATCATTAATTCAAAAACATGAATTTTTTTCCCTGTACTAGTTGTAATCTTTACAGGTTTTCCAGTTGTTAATTGAGAATATAAAACACCGCCGCTAATACCCAAACCCATAATTCCTCTACTCTGCCTCAATCTATGGAATTTACTTCCATACAAAAATTTACCAAAAGCAAAAGGAACTTTTTGTTCAGGAATTCCTGGGCCGTTATCTTCAACTCTAACCCTAAATTTATCTGTCCCAATTTCTTTCACTGAAATAAAAATTTCTGGTAAAATTCTTGCATCGCATGTAGCATCTAAACTATTGTCTAAGGCTTCCTTCGTTACAGTAAGTAAGCTTTTTGTCGGATTTTCATAGCCCAAGAAATGTTTGTTTTTATTTCGTCCTAATTATTCTAGGATTTCGAAAAACTCGGCTATGCTAATCTCGCGCATTTCATTTGCAAGTCCTTCCGCAGTTATCTTTTCTTCCATAATTCACCTTTTTTGTTTTTCCAAAAATCTATAAACTGTTATATGCATTGCTCCATGTAAAAGCATTTCGATTGCTTTTTTTGCTAATCTCACCCTATCCCATTTTCCTATAATAGATATTGTTTTTCCATATATTGCAATTTTTACGTCACAGTATTTTTCAATTATTTTTTTCATTTTTCCTTTCGTTCCTATTACTCTTCCTTTTAAGACCAATTGTCTCTTTATTGATTTTCCACTAAAGTCTTTAATCTCTAGCACATCTAAAAAACAATCTTCATCCAGTAAACTTAAAGCAGTATCAAAATCAAATCCTCTACCAAAGGCTTTCATAATTTCTTTTACTCTAAGTACTTGGAAAAGATCTTTACTTTCTATCGAAACTTCATCATTTAATTTAATTTTTACATCTGAAAAATTTTTTAATTGTTCTTTCCATTCGCTTTCCGTATTCCCCACCAGCCAAATGATATTTAATTCCTCTTCCAATCTGTTTTCCAATCTGTTTTATTC
>JAUWXZ010000002.1 GCA_030616125.1 Candidatus Aenigmatarchaeota archaeon | reverse complement strand
CTTTATCATCCTTACAGAAAATTCTAACTTCAGGTTTATTTCCAACCAAAATATAATCTGCGTCTATGGCTAAAAGGGTTTCTTTCAAATTATCACTAATAAAGTTAAGTTTTAAGGAATTATTTAAATACTTTTCCTGTTTCTTTTGACCAAAACAACATATCTAATTCGTACATTGAAATTTTTGTTAGCTCTGAGAACCTCTTCATTTTATTTTCAATTTCTAGATAACTCTTTCTTGTCAAGCTCTTAGGAATTTTTCCAATAACTCCAAGTTCTTTCAAATTCTTCAGAATATGTCTATCAAGAATTGCCAAGTGGTTCTTATAATCAAAACCAATGTTTCTGATAAAGTGACTAGCTTCTTTTATTCCAATTCCTTTAATGTTTTCTATCAACCAATTTCTTAATTGGAAAGCATTCTTAAAAGATTTAATTTTTTCTTTAATTTTTAGTTTCCCGTTTTCAGTAAAAAAATTTCTAGCTTCAATAATATATTTAGTTTTGGTATCAGCAAATCTTACGGAATTTAAAAATGGTTTTATTTGCTTTTCAGTTCCAGTAAACAAAAGATTATTTTTCATTAACGAAGAAATAGCATTCCAGCAAGCAAAAGCTTTAGATTGTGGTGTACATAAACAAAATGCTAACTCAGCAAAAATTCTTTCATCAGATTGATTTAAAATTTCTTTAAACTCTTCCAATCTTTTTTGTATATCAGATTTTTTCATTTCATATGATTTTAAAAGTTGATCAGTTTCCATATTTCATTTTTTTAGTTTAAAAATTAAAATATATATGAGGAAAATGGTCGAATATCATTTTAAAAAACGCACTTACAATAAAGAGTTAAAAACAGAATTCACAAAAAGTGTCAGTGAAATGAGAAAAATGTTCTCTGACCACGAAATTAGGCTACTGTTATTTTGGATATTAATTGGCCCATTATGTGCACTAGCATATGTTGTTTGGAAGAAATATGATAAATTCAGATTACTTGCTCTGATTTTGTTTGTTGCAAGTTTGTTTTATTTTGTGGGGCAATTTGGAGGCTTATTCTACATTTTTTCTAGAATTTTTGGATAATTTATTTTTTATATCTCCCCTTTCAAAAAATCTTTAACAAGTTTTATTACTATTTTTTTAGCTTCTTCAAGTGTAAGTTTTTCGTTGTTAATAATTATATCATATATCGATTTATCAAACAGATCAATTCCGTATAGCTGTTTATACTTTTTATTATCTTCCTTGTCTCTTTCTTGAATATTTTTCATTGATTTTTCAAACGAAGTTTCATCCCTTTTCCTAGCTCTTTTAGCTCTAACTTCAAAAGGACAGTCATAATATATTTTTACATCTGCCCAATTTCCGGCAACCCAACCAGTTAATCTGCCATCTAAAACAACATTCCCCATCATCGCATATTCCAAGTTTTTCCTATCCATTTGGTAATCAATTTCTTTTTCTCTGATTGCAGAAAATTTTTCCAATGGAATTTTTCTTTCTTTGGCAATTTCTCTAAAAAATTTACTTGGACTAATATATCGAAGACCAAAAGTTTTTGATATAGTTCTTGCTCCCACACTTTTTCCAGAGGAAGCTGGACCAGAAACAGTTATAGTTAGTCCTTTCTTTTTAATTTTTCTTGATAGTTCCTTTTCAAACGCATTTAAAAAATTTACATAAGTTTTCATTAATTCAATTTTAGGATTTTATCCTTTAAGTGTAATTGAAACATGAACATTCTGAGGGATATCTACTCTCATTATTTGTCTTAAGGCTCTGTCATCAGCTTGTACATCTATTAATCGTTTATGAATTCTCATTTCCCATTTTTCAAAAGTTGCATTTCCATGCCCTGTACCATCTCCGCATGGGGTTTTTAGAGTGGTAACTCTAAGAATTTTTGTTGGTAAAGGAATTGGGCCACGATAATTTATTCCAAATTTTTTTGCAATATCTTTTATTTCAGAGCAAACCTCGTCTAATTCTTTTGGGTCTTTTCCTGAGAGTTTTATTCTTGCTACCTGCATTTAATCACTTTAAAGTTTTTGGTGTAGACATGTATTTAAAGCTTACCTTTTTACTAGAAATTTGATTGTAGTAATACTTAGATCAAACAATAGAAACTTTTAAAAAGAATATATTTTTAACTTTATTAGTGAATTTAATTAAGAGGAGGTGAACTGATGAAATTTAAGAAAAGGCCAGATTCCACACTTATATGGTTTGTAATAAGTTTAATTCCTATCTTGAACCTATACTGGGCTTGGAGGGTATCAAAAATAATTGCAAATACAGAAGTAGAACGTGGAGATTAAGAGGAAAAAAGTAGAAACAAAGAGAAAATAATGTAAACAAGGTTAAATAACTACTTGGCCTTAACTACATCTAAGCAAACACCAGCAGCAACTGTAGTTCCCATATCTCTAATTGCAAACCTTGCCAACTCAGGAAAATCTGCTTGTTTTTCAATTACCATTGGACTAAGAGGAACAACCCTTATTCTTGCTGCATCTCCAGTTTTAATGAAATCTGGTTTTTCTTGAACAACTTGCCCGGTCTTTGGATCTATTTTTGCAAGTATTTCTTCAACTTTACATGCCACACTTACAGTATGACAATGGAACACTGGAGTATATCCAGGTGCAATAACTGTTGGATGCTGTAAAACTACAATTTGAGCAGTAAATTCTTTCACTACAGTTGGTGGTGTGTCTACATGACTTGCAACATCTCCTCTTTTAATATCCTGTCTGCTCACTCCACGAAGATTGAAACCAATATTATCTCCAGGTTTTGCTTCTGGAATATTTTGATGATGCATTTCAATCGACTTAACTTCAGCTTTCACTCCAGCTGGTTCAAAAATTATTGTATCGCCAGCTTTTAGCACCCCAGTTTCTACTCTTCCAACCGGCACAGTTCCTACACCAGTAATAGTGTAAACATCCTGCACAGGTAATCTCAAAGGTTTGTCTATCGGTTTCTCAGGCTCTTTTATATAGGCATCTAGCGCTTCTATTAAAATTGGTCCTTTGTACCAAGGCATTTTATCGGATTTTTTTGCAACATTGTCTCCAACAAATGCTGAAATTGGAACAAATGGTATCTCTTCAACTTTGTACCCTACTGATTTTAATAATTTAGTGGTTTCTTCCTTTACATCATTAAATCTTTTTTCATCATAATTTACTGTATCCATCTTGTTTAAAACGACTATCAATTGGTTGATTCCAAGTACCTTACATAAGAACACATGTTCTTTTGTTTGTTCTTGAAGACCTTCCCCCTGTTTTGCTGAAACAACAAATATACATGCATCTGCTTGAGAAGCACCTGTGATCATATTTTTAACAAAATCCCTATGCCCAGGGCAATCAATAACAGTAAAATACCATTTCTGAGTTTCAAAAGGACGATACATTACATCAATAGTTAAACCCCTTTCTCTTTCTTCCTTAAGTTTATCCATGACAAATGCAAATTGAAAAGTTTCTTTTTTCACTTCTTTCGCAATTTCTTCTAATTTCCTTAGTTCATCTTCTCTTATAACTCCAGTATCATATAACAACCTACCTACAAGTGTAGATTTACCACAGTCTACATGACCAGCTGTTATTATGTTTATGTGCGGTTTTGCAGGCATTGCTTCACCTTCAAATTGACTAACTTTTAATTTATCGTTAGTATTTAAATATTTAAGTTTCTGGCTTAGGCATTTCTTCTCTTAAGCCTTTTCTTTTCCTTACTTGTTTTACAACTTTTTCAAATGAATCTTTAGGTAATTTTTCAAAAACAACTTCTATTAAACTGTAAAACCCTCTCCCAGAAGTAGCAGATTTCAAAGTAGAATCAAAACCAAATATATCACTCACTGGCATCTTAGCAGTTATCATGCTAGCCCCTCTCTCTTCCTTCATGTCAAGAATATGGCCTCTTCTATTCTCAACTTCTCTTATAGCATCACCCATTAATTCACTTGGAACATCAATCCTAATTATTTGTTTAGGTTCAAGCAAAGCAGCACCAACTTTTAACATACCTTCTCTAATAGCAAATCTAGTGGCAGGCATTATTTGTCCAGGACCACGATGAACAGGGTCTTCATGCAAATCAGCATCCAATATTTTCACTTTTAATTTTGTGCAAGGTTCTTTTGCCAGGGGCCCTTCATCCATTAGGTTTATGAAAGCATCTTTTACCATTTCTATAATTTCATTCATAAACTGAATTCCTTTTGTTAAATCTAATAAAATGTTTTTATTGTGAATTAGAATTACCTTTTTTGCTTCATCATAATCCATTCCATGTTCTGATAATTTTTTGAACAGTTCAATGTTTTTTTTCTTTACCTCTATACCGCTTGGAATTATCCCTTCTTTCATTGCTTTATAAACACCTTCTTCTAAAGGCTCAACTATAATTTTAAATTTATTGTGTTTATTTGGAGATTTTCCTTCAATTTTTGGAGATTTTTTTAAAATAGTTTCTCTGTATACCACAATGGGCTTGGACATTTCAACGTCTATTTTAAGTTCTTTGAGTTTATTTTCAACTTTTGCTTCTAAGTGCAATTCACCTAGACCAGAAACTAAGTATTCACCGGTTTCCTGATTGATTTTAATTTGAAGAACAGCATCTTCTCTACCAATTCTTTTTAAAGTATCTATAAGCTTGGGTAATTCCATTGCATTTTTTGGTTCTATTGACTTTGTAACAACTGGTTCAAATAAATGCTTGATTTCTTCAAAAGGTTCAATAATTACATCATGCTCACAGACTGTTTCGCCGGTAAATGCGTCAGGAATACCAACTACAGCCGCGATGTTTCCAGCAACAACCTCTTCTACAGGAATTCTTGTAAGTCCTTTATAAACTGCAACTTGCTGAATTTTTTCTCTTTTGTGTTGACCGATTAAATAAACACCCTTTCCTTTAAAAATTTTCCCTGAAAAAATTCTACCAGTAGCAACAAAACCCACATGGGGATCAGGAACTACTTTTGTAACTATCATCGCAAGCTTTCCATTCGGATCACAAGCAATCATTTCCTTTCCTGTTTCAGTGTTTAATTTACCTTTCCAAATTTTTTCAAGTCTATATTTTTGAGCTTCTAGAGGATTTGGTAAATGCTTAATAATCATGTCAAGAACAACTTGATCTAAAGGGGCTTTTTTTGCTAACTCATCTTCCCTTTCTTGTAAAGTTAAATCGATGATGTCTTTGAATGTAATTCCAGTTTTTTGCATGAACGAGATGGAAATAGCCCATTTTTTGTAAGCAGAACCAAATACAACACTGCCATCAGTGACACTTACCAACCATTTGTCTTTATATTGCTCTTCAGCATACTTTTGGATTAGAATGTTAACATCTCGAATTACCTCTTCAAACCTTTTTTGCATTGCTTCTGGTGTTAACTTTAATTCTCTGATTAACCTGTCTACTTTGTTTATAAAAAGAACAGGTTTAACTCTTTCTCTCAAAGCCTGTCTTAAAACAGTTTCAGTCTGAGGCATAATACTTTCTACAGCACAAACCAGAACTATGGTACCATCAACAGCACGCATAGCACGAGTGACATCTCCACCAAAATCAACATGTCCGGGTGTATCAACCAAATTTATTAAGTAATCTTGGTCTTCGTGCTCATGAACCATGCTAACATTGGCACCATAAATTGTTAATTGTCTTTTTCTTTCTTGCTCGTCGATCCAAGTTAACATTCCGGTTTCTACATCACCAACGATTTTTTCAGAAATCATTCCTGCTAAAGCTGCAAGATTATCTGTTAAAGTAGTCTTGCCATGATGAACATGAGAAGAAGTAGCAATATTTCTAATTCTAGCAGGATCTTTCATTGCTTCTAAAATCCTTTCGGTCATTTCTTTCTTTAGCATGGACATCACATAAAAGCAAATTATAATTTTGTTTCTTAACTCTTTTAAATATTTGGGTTTGGATACTAAGATTAATAAAAACAATCTGCTCAAAAAATAATTATCTTGCACCTTCGGCTTCTCTTTCACTTCTTTCTTTTTCCTTTATTGAATCAGATTTACTTCTATCATTATTATATGCAGCAATTATTTCATTTGTCAATGCATCAACTATATTTTCCTTTTTGCCAAAAGATTTTCGATAAGCAGCTTGAACAATATTTTTCAAAACAACATCAACCCTTCTTTGTGGGCTTGTAATCACAGCTCTTCTAACTATTATACCACCAACTTGGTAGGATGCTATTTCTTCCCTCCTTGCAGCATTTTCTATTGCTCCAATTAGAACTTCAACTGGATTTTTTTTTGTCAAAGATTCAATTTTTTCAAATGTTTTTTTAACAGTTTTATAATTGGTTGAATATTTCCCTACAGTTCTTCCAGAAGACAAAACATGTTTTTTTCCTCTGTGTCCAGGTACCATTAATTTTGTGATTAATCTCTCAACAATATTCATTTTAGATTTATAGAACTGTTGTTCAGAGAACCTTCCTCCTGACTTCGGTACAAAAACAGGTTGTAAACTTATATATTTTTCCAAACCAAGATCTTTTACTTTTATTTCTTTTGTGCTCCAGCGATTAAAAATTTTAATTTCAATCATTTTCTCACTTTGTATGGATAATACTAATATTTTTTAAATCAATCTTCAGAAATTCTTTTATTGTTTTTAAATTCATTTCATCATCTAGCCGGTTTCTGTTTTTTACCAGAAAGAATTTCACTTAAAGCCACTCCATTTACTACTATCACTTTATATTTTATCCCCCACATACTTCCTTTAGACCCTCTTTGTGAGCCACCTACACTTTCGATTATCACTTCATCATGTTCATCTATATGATCTATTGCCCCTTCTCCTGGTACATGGGCAGTAACCTGAATATTATTCTTGATTAATTGTACACGAACACACTTAATCAAACCAGAAGAAGGCTGTTTTTGTTCTATATATCGTTTATCTATGACAATTCCTCTACCTTGGGGAGCTCCTTCCAAAGGATCTTTCTTCCAAAGTTGTAGCATTCTTCTCCCGTAGCGAACATCCCTCCATTTATATTTTTTTCTTTTTTTCTTAAGTTTCCTTCCACTTAACATTCCTGGCATGATTTCACCTTATAATTAAATTGTCGATATCATGGTTTCTTCGAAGTATTTTTTCATATAGTTTTAAATTCTTTCCATCCCTCCCTATTACCAATGCCCTGTATTTTTTTTCGACCTTCAGTTCAACTACTGCTTTTTTATTTTCGTTTCTTATTTTTACATCAGCAACCTGGGGGATCATTTTTTTAACAAAAACAATTGGGTCATTTGAAAACTCGATTATTTTAATATTTTTCTTGATTAAATTTTCTGCATTTTTGACTTTACTTCCATTTTTTCCAATAGCCATGCCAACTTTACCTTCCTCAACAATAAAATAAATTGTATCATTATTTATTACACAATCCTTGACAGGAGCATCAGTCAAATTTTCAAACAATGTAATTAGCCTGATAACTTCTGTGTCAAATTTTTGTTCCATAAATTTTCATCTTTTTATTACTAGAGTTGTTACTGGAAATGGTTTTCCACATTCAATTCCCAACTCTTTACTACTTTCTTCGAACACTTGTAATTCTATACCAGATATTTTGGCGTTATACTCAATTTCTTTTTTCATTTTTTCTGGAGTGTTCATCGCTACTATTATCAACTTTGGGGAATTGGTTTTTATAAATTTGATTGATTCCTTATAACCAATTATAATTTTTTTTGATTTAATTGCAGACTGAATTTTTTCTGTTAATTCTGTCACTTTTCTTCCTCTTCAAATTTGGCTATAAGGTCAAACATCCCTGTACCAGATGGTATCACCTGTCCTATCATTACATTTTCAAAAATCCCTTCAAGATTATCAACATCCTTCCTTACAGATGCTTTAACCAAATGTTTGATCGTTTCTTCAAAAGCAGCTCTTGTTAATATCGATGTTTTTGCTCCAGCTACGCCATATCTGCCGATAGACCTTATGTTTCCTCTTAGTGTCATTATATCGCTAATCAACATAATATGTCTTATATCAACATCCAAGCCCTGTTCTTGTAATGTTTTAAGGGCTTCTTTCATTATAATATTTCTTGCTGCCTCAACTCCCAAGATTTTCATTACTTCATGTATATCATTTGTGATTGTTCTTTTTTCATCAACTTCATTCATTAACAAAACCTTTTCCAGATTTGAGCCCATTGTATTTAATATCCATTCATCTCCTTCTCTTCTCACAAGTGTATTTGATATCCCTTCAATGCCGTAAACATGGGTTTGCAAAACTTTTTCTTTCAATTTTTGAAGTTCTTTTATCCCCAATTCCACTTTTGGCGAGACAACAATTTTATTAGTTTTGATCTTTACTAGTACATTTTTGAAATTCTCTTTTATACTTTTAACAATCATTTCAACCCTTTTTTTATCGATTATAACAATTTCAATTGTATTTTCACTTAAATCAAGAGAAATTTTTCCTATAAGATTTAAAACTTTTTTATTAATTATAGATTCGGCTATTTTTTTTACATTTTTTGCATTATCAAACTCTTTTCTCAAATAAATAGTCATCATTGGTGTTTCAGTTACTTTTTTTGCATCGAAAATTTCAATTAATCTTGGCAAACCATATGCAACTCTTATTCCAGCAGTGCCAGCAAAATGAAAAGTTCGCATAGTCATCTGGGTTGCTGGTTCAGAAACACTTTGGGCGGTGACGATACCAACTGCTTCTCCTGGTTCAAATTTAGCTTTTAAATATTGTCTTTTAACTTCATCTTCAAATTTTTTCTTTTCACTTTTGTTTAATTTTTTTTCCTTTCTAACTTTTTCAATTTCTTCAATCATTTTCTTAGGCAGTTGTATTTTATCCAAATAACTTGTCTGCAATTCTTCTGACATCTATACCAACCCTACTAATTTTAGAAGGATCTAAACCATCCTCTCCAGGAATAAATTGAACTACTCTTTTTGCACCATCTCTTATCGTGCCATCATATTCAACTTTTAAATCTTGCAATGCTCCCACAAGTCTTCTTTCCATATAACCAGAATGCCTTGTTTTTAATGATTTATCCATCAGAGATTCTCTACTGTTTATTGCATCAAAAAAGAATTCAAATGGGGTTAGACCATCTTTAAAGCCCCGGCTTACAAAACCTCTTGCTTCCAAATTAACGTCACCCTTTCTGAAATGAGGAAAGACTCTTTTGTAATAACCACGTTCTTTTCTTTCTCCCATAACTGTTTCTTGTCCAACCATAGCAGCAGTTTGAACTATGTTAATTAAGTCACCCCTTGCCCCACATTTTGCCATAACAAACGTGGGATTTTCTTTCATATATTTTTCTAGCACCTCTCTAACTTCGTTTAATGTTTTACTTAACCTTTTCTTAATCAATCTGTCTAAACTTTCTTCAGGTGTCCTTCCAGCTAAAACTTTTATTGCTCCTTTTTTAAAACCGATTGCTATTTCGTTGACATCTTTCTTAACTTTTTCTATTATATCTTTAATTTCATTCTTTGCTTCTTTGGGAAGATCTTGATCAGAAATGGCTATAGAAAAACCAAGGTGCATTAATACATTAATTGAAAGCCTTGTTATATCATACAAAAACTTCTTTACAAAATAGGGGCCATATTCTCTTTCAAGTTTATCTATTATTTTTCCAGTTTCGGCGCCCACTCCAAATTTGTCTATGACGCCTTCCAACAATTTCCCATTTTTAATCACAACATAATCCCCTGATTTTGATCTATATTTAATAGAAAAATCTTTTGGTAAAAATAAACTAAAAACTTCTTTTCCTGTTAGGACGCTTTTGTTAGGAACTTCAATTTCAGGATTAACAGCTCTAATCAATTGAACAAATTCTTCTCTGCTAAACCTTCTATCACCAAAAGTCAAAATATATAAACTAGAAATATGATCTTGTATGGCACCAATTATTGGACCAGAAAAACGAGGACTTCTAATAAGTCTGGGTACTATCATTAAGTTTTCAGCTTCTACTTGAGCTTCTTCTGTTTGCGGTATGTGTAAATTCATTTCATCTCCATCGAAATCTGCATTGTAGGGGGTACAAACACATATGTTTAACCTAAAGGTCTTGTATGGCATTACTCTAATCTTATGGCCCATTATACTCATCTTGTGTAAACTTGGTTGCCTATTGAAAAGAGCTATGTCACCATTTTTCATATGCCTTTCGATAATGTAGCTAGGAGTCAACTCTTTCGCAATTTCATTTTTATTAAATTCAGTAATTTTTTTTCTTCTCCCATCAGGTTTCATTATATAATTTGCACCGGGCCATATATTTGGTCCATTTAGAACAAGTGTTCTACCTTGTTCAATATTTTTTTCATTTATTTTTATAGGGATTGTTAACTCTTTCGCAATAGTTTCTGGGATACCAACATCATCTATGTCGATCATTGGATCAGGGCTGATGACAGTTCTTGCAGAAAAATTAACTCTTTTCCCAGCAAGATTGCCTCTGAATCTTCCCTCCTTTGTTTTAAGTCTTTGGGACAATGTTTTTAAAATTCTTCCAGATCTATGCCTTGCTGGAGGTACTCCCGAAATTTCATTATCAAAATAAGTCGAAATATGATATTGAAGCAATTCCCATAAATCTTCAATGATAAAATCTGGAGCTCCCAAATCGATATTTTCTTTTAATCTTTCATTAATTCTTACAATATCAACGAGTTTGTGAGTTAGATCATCTTCAGATCTTTCACCAGTTTCCAGGGTAATAGAAGGCCTAACGGTTACGGGCGGAATTGGCAACAAACTTAGAACTAACCATTCCGGTCTTACGTTTAGGCCGGTAATTTCTAAATCTTCGTTTGTTGTTTTTTCAAGTTTTTCTCTAATTTCGGCTGAATTAAGTGTTTTATTCCCTTCAATGATGGTATATGGTTTTATGAATTTGAATTTTTTTTGTTCTGTACTACAGTATGGACATTTTTTCTTTGCAAGTCTTACAATTTCTTTGAAACTAAGTCTCCTTCCTTTTATCTTTTCTTTATCTTTTTCATCTAGTAGAATTCTCCTGCATTTTCTGCAAATTACTTTAAGCAAATTAAATAAAAGTTTTACATAATGAACGTGAATGATCGGTTGGGTTAATTCTAAACACCCAAAGTGGCCTTGACATGTTCCAACCATACCACCACAAGTTCTACATCTCACCCCAGGATCAACAACTCCGAGTCTAGGGTCCATTAAACCTCCTTCAATAGGATAACCTTCTGGATCATACAAATCTGTTCTTGTAATTTTTGCAGCTCCCATTTTTCTGATTAATTCAGGGGTCAATATACCAAATTCAATTCTATCTACTGACATTTTATCTTCTTTCAAAACAAGTTTTGGATGAATTAGTAAACTTTTTAATTCATCCAACATCAATTTGAATGCATAACTCATCTCTACTTCTGAAATTTTTGATTCTCCACATGCCAAGCAATATTTTTTGTTTTTAACCTTATCGTACATTGCTATTAATCCACATTCTGAACAGATCGGAATAGTTGTTTTATCAGAATCGAACCTTTCTTTCAAAGTTAAAGCGCAACCATGTGCAATCAAACAATCTTTTTCCATTTCACCCAATCTTAAACCACCTTCTTTACTTCTTCCTTCTGTCGGTTGCCTAGTTAAAAGTGTCACTGGCCCACGAGATCTAGCATGAATTTTATTTGATACAAGATGATCTAGTTTTTTGTAGAAACAGTTTCCAATAAAGATTTGCGCTTCAAATTTTTTGCCTGTTTTACCATTGTACATAGTTTCTTTTCCATCATTTCTGAAACCATAGGCCTCAAGTAAACTTCTTAATTCTTTTTCTGGAATTGGACTAAATGGGGGGGAATTTATATACTTTCCAGATAAGGCTGACACTTTTCCAGCAATAAGTTCTAATAACTGTCCCATAGTCATTCTTGAAGGTATCCCATGTGGATTAAAAATTATATCTGGGATAATTCCATCCTCTGTGAACGGCATATCTTCTTGAGGAACAATTAATCCAACAATTCCTTTCTGCCCATGTCTACTGGCAAACTTATCCCCAATTTCAGGAATTTTTAAATCTCTAACAACAACTTTTACTAATTTTGTCCCATCCACAGTTTCTGTAAGAAAGACTCTGTCCACTATTCCAGAATCACCATGTCTTAATCTAATGGAAGTTTCTCTGATATTTTCTATTCCGGTTATGAATCGATCCATTGTGCCTAAAAAACGTAAAGGAGAAATTCTTCCAACAAGAACTTCACCAGAACTTATTTTTGTCTCAGGATTTACGATTCCATCTTCTGGCAAATGTTTATATGCATCTTCTCCTGCATAACCCCTTATTTGGGGTTCTGGTATACCTATGACATCTTCCTGCCCACCCATGTATCTTTTTTGTTCAGCATCATAAGTTCTATACATATAAGACCACAACAGACCTCTTTGGATAGAACTAGCATTTATTATTATTGCATCCTGGGTGTTGAATCCTTCGAAACAACCAATCATAACAACTGTATTTACACCATTTGAGTGGCTTTCATAATTAATTGTTTTATGGGCATGAGTTTGTACTAAAGGTTTTTGAGAATATACCATTATATTGGATTTTGTATCAACTCTTCCTAAAAAATTTGTTGCAAAAATTCCGATACTTTGACCAACCATCTTGGCCCCATAATTTACTCTGTCCCCACGATTAAATTCCGCATAAGGAATGAAAGATGCTGATAAACCAAGAATAGTTGCTGGGTCAAGTTCTAAATGGGTGTGTTCAGGAGTTAAGTCATCCGATCTAGATGCAATAAAACTACTTTCTTCTTCATCTGCGTCTAAGTATTCAATTATACCGTTCCTAATTAAATCATCCCAACTAATTTCACCTTTTTTTAACTTTTCAATATATTCTTGAGTCATTTTAGGCTTCCCGTTTTCTACAATGAACAAAGGTCTTCTTACTCTACCAGAATCTGTTAAAATTCTTATTTCGTCTAAATGTGGATGATAAGTAACATTAACCTGATTTGAAATTAAACCAATTCTTCTTTTTTTTCTAATTTCATTTACTAATTTTTCAGGTTCGTTTGTTTCGCCAATATATCTTCCATCTAAAAATATTTCTACCATAATTCACCTTTTTTGAAGAATATTTGTAACAGATTTATATTCTTTTTCGCTCACACCTTTAGTTACCTCAGCCATAATCGCAAGATATTTTCTCAATCCTATTGTTGTACCTTCTGGAGTTTCACTTGTGCACAGTTTGCCCCAATGAGTCGGATGCAATTCTCTTGCTTCAATATGCTCTTGAGTAGATGTTAATGGAGAAAGAACATTTCTCATATGAGAAATTGTTTTGATAAAGCTCCCTCTGTCCAATCTTTGACTCACCCCAGTTCTACCGCCGACCCATGAACCAATTGCCAAAGCAGAGACCAATTGATTTGTCAATACGTTGGATTCAACTATTGCTTGTAACGGAGGTAACCTACCTCTTTTACTTAACTTTTGATAATTGTAACTAATTCTTATAATCAATCCATATTTTCCAAGGAGAATTGATCTTAACAAAATTTCTAACAAATCTCCAACTAGTTTTAATCTTTTGTTTGAGTAATGATCTAAGTCATCTTCTCCAACTTTGTTTAAATGCAATTTTATTAATTTTTCGGCTGCCTTTGCTAATAATATGGCCTTTTCCAATCTGTTTGTAGATTCTTGGCCGATATGAGGAAGCAAATATTTATCAATTAATTTAACAGCTCTATTGATTCTGTATTCTTTTTGTGGAATTTTTATGTGTTGACCTATCCCATCTAGTCCTTGTTCTTTTGTTCCAACATCTGTCTCATATAAATTTACATAAAATTCTTCTTGAACTTCTGGATCAGAAGAAATAGCAGCAATTATATCTTTATCTTTTTCTAGCCCAAGCGCTTTAAGTAAGATAACCAGTGGTAATTTAGTTACATTTGCGAAAGTAATTGTTATAATCCCATCTCTTCTTTTTTCTACCAAATGTCTTTGAATATACCCAGACTTTTCAGAATGAATCCTAGCAATTTCTGTTACATTCCCAGAATCAACTTTAGTTGTAATAATTTTATTTTGTGCTATTTCTTCAACTAGGACTAAAATTCTTTCAGTTCCATTGATGATAAAATAAGTTCCAGGGTCATCTGGATCTTCTCCGGCATCTATCAGTTCTTGTTTGGACATGTTTGAAAGAGGGCAAATTTTAGATTTCACCATTACGGGCAGATCACCGAAATTGACAAGCACCGACTCACTCTCTATGTTATTAAGTACGGGTGTCATCTCTACGTACATAGAAGCAGAGTAAGTTAGGCCCCTGATTCTTGCCTCCATTGGCAATATATTTCTTATAGATCCGTCGGCTTCTTTAATACTTGGCCCACCAATCTTAAATTCACCAAGTTTTATTTTAAAATCACCTAATTCAGGCACTTCTGGTTTAATTGTTTTTATTTCACCCAAAACTTTTGGAATTCTTCTTGTTACAAAATCATTATAAGAATCAATTTGAAATCTAACAAATCCCTTTTCTTTTGTAAAATTATCTAATAAAGTTAAAAAATTTTGGTTCAGACTTTTTCACCCCGTGTAACAACTCTATAATATTCTGATTCTCCAGCAGTTTCACTTTTTCTTATGATTTTAATCACATCTCCTATCTTAGCGTTCAATATTTTTATAACCGGATCGGAAATCGAAATTCTTGGAAGTTGTTTAAGTTTAATTTTATATTCTTTAAGTACTTCTTCCTTTTTCTTTTCGCTTAAGATTATATGTTTTGGAACGAACTCATGTTTTGTTATATCCAGATGTTTCAACCAATCACCTAAGCGCCTCGAACGGGATTTGAACCCGTGTCGCAGGTGTGACAGACCTGTATCCTAGGCCACTAGACGATCGAGGCATTGAATTCTTTAAATATATCTTTTCGATATTTAAATGCTAAAAAGGATCGAAATCAACTTTTTAATAACCATCACTATTTTGGTAATAAGTTGGCAATGCCCTGGAGTTCCCGTGCAAAGCACAGTACAAACCAGATCGCTAGAGGGCTTAATTTCTGTGTTCGGATGGGAACAGATGTTTCCCCTCTGCTTTGATCGCCAACTCAAATATATCTTTATACTTTATAAATTAAATATTTTTAAACTTTTTGGTTCTGGCAAACCGAGCTAAGTCAGTATGATTTAAAATCCCCGGAGCCGGAGTTGAACCAGCAACCTACCGGTACTAACCGAGCAATGACTACCAGCAAGCGCCAAAGCACTCGCCTACAGCTTCAACTTCTTTATGAATCGGTTGCTCTACCATTGCTCCATGTCTTGTTTGAGCTATCCGGGGATAATAAATTAACTTCTGGAGAGTATAAAAATTTTTCTATTTTGGTTTTATAAGCAAAATTCTGGATTTAACGCTTCTCTTTACCCCCTTTCTATCAACATAAGTAAGAGTTGTAGAAGATAATTTTAATGTTCCAATTACTTCAACCGCAGGCTTAATTCTATAAGTTAAGACTCTTTCTTCTCTAGGCTTTAATGAATCAAATTTCCAAGTAAGTTCCACACCATGTCTAATTTTTTTTGTTTTCGGTCTTAAAGTGTCAAATTTTTCTACTAATTGAACAAGTGGTGGAACAAAATCCTTAATTGTAACATCTTTTATTTCACTCATGCATCTGTTCTTTACGTCTAGAGATATCGAAATTTCTTTTTCAGCTTTAACATATTTGTGTTTTTTGATAATTAGGGGCTTAAGGGTTATGCTAAAGAGGATGTAAACCACAATTATGATAAATATAACTGCAATACAAACTGGCAAGAGATCAAATCGATAATTAATTATAACTTCTTGATCAGGATCCAGCGGAGAAAAAAACCAACCATATATAATTCTATTGTCCGTCTTATTTACAAATGTGGGTGATATTTCAGGTTTGAAGAAGCTTTTAGCAAAAGATGGTATGGATTCCATGATGTAGAATTCTGGTGTTGGTACATTTCCTTCATTCTTAATTCTTATTTTTACAGATATAGAAAAAATTCCAATACTTCTTGTTTTTTCTGTGTATTCTGTTGGTAACTTGAACATGGCATTAATTTTAAACTCGGCAGATCTTTTATCTACAGTTTTATTTAAGCTATCTTGCAGGACCGAATTTACAGAATATTTTCCTGTTGATACATATTTACCAAAAGTATAATTAATTGAAATAATTTTTGAAGATTTAGCCTGAACAGTAGGAATCAAATTTTCAAATTCTTTGATTAATTTACCATCTTTTTCTATGCTTGTTTTCAGTCTATGTGGTTCAGAAGCTAAGTTAGCAACATTGGTTACTTCTATATTTATTGTTAAAGTTTCTTCAGGATCCAAAGCAGACTTACTTAGCGTTAAATCAGTAATGAAAATAGGACTTTTCTTTTGTACCCTTACTTGGATATCTATTGTGCTTGAGATATTTGTGTCAGTTACTGATATAAGACTTACGGAAAAAATCTGAATACTTTCTTCTGTTTCAAGCAAAGTGCTGAAATAAATTTTAACACTTGAGTTCGATTTTGCTTCAATACTTACGGTATTTTTTTCAGGAAATGCACTAATTCCTTTCCAAAAAGATGGAAAAATAGAAATAGAGAAGGTGTCTTTTTTATTCAGATTATTTTTTATCGTTAGGTCAATTGTTCCTGTTTCTCCGGATAAAACAGTAATTTCTTTTGTATACGGGAGTAGTTCAATATTTTGTTGAGCGATTACTGGAATTACAAGAATTAAAAACATGAGACAAAATACAACAAAACTTATTTTTTTCACTTAAATTCGCCACCATTTCTATAATTACATTCTATTTTTGTATATTTTAAATTTAGATTCATTTTGATATTTTTTCCAGTGCTTTCTTAATGTACTCTGCTATTGGTTTAAATTCAACTTCGTATTTTTTCCCGTGAAAATCGAGCCAAGTTATGTTTTCGAATGGTATCCTTTTTGGCATTTCTGGTTTTTCAGCAGGGTACCCTATTGGGAGAATTACCAATGGTCTTAAATTTTCTGGTAATTTAAGAATTTCTTTTACATGTTCCTCATCAAATGCCCCAACCCAAGTCGAACCCAAACCTAAGCTATGAACTGAAAGTAAGATGTTTTGAATTGCAGCAGCAGTATTCTGGGCAAAATATAAGTTCCTACCCCTTTCTCCATATCTTAGACCAATTTTTTCCATATCAGCACAAACAACCATTACTATGGGTGCATCTTTAATGAAATTTTGATGCAACGCAGCCACTGCCAGTTTTTTCTTTTGTTCTTCATTTTTTATTACGATAAATTCCCATTCTTGGGTATTACCAGTTGAAGGTGCATGAACTGCGGCAAACAACATCAGACCAATAAGCTTATCGTCTATCGGTTTTTTCTCAAACTTTCTTATTGAACGTCTATTGAAAATACACTGAAAAACATCCATTCAATCCCTAATAGTAGTTTAAGAAATAGACTTAAAATCTTTATCTTAATAAACCACAATATTTTACAGCCGATTATATGGAATATTTTATACTCGCAGATACGTATGAAAAATTGGAGAGAACTTCGGGTAAATTAGAAAAAGTCAACATACTTGCAGAATTATTCTCAAAAATATCTATTAAAGAATTGCCAAAAGTTGCCCTGTTAACTCAGGGAATTGTTTTTCCAAAATTTACCAGTTTTGAACTTGGGATAGCGACTCAGATGATGATTAAAGCAATAGCAAAAGCAACCGGCTTTAAACCAAAAGAGATAGAAGAAAAATTTAAAGAAACTGGTGATTTGGGATTAGTAACTGAAAATTATATCAAAAAAAGGAGACAAGTTGTCTTATTTAGAAAAAAATTAAATGTGGATATGATTTTTTCAAACTTACAAAAACTGGCTTTTGTTACTGGTCTCGGTTCTCAAGAAAGAAAGCTAAGTCTAATAACCGAGTTACTCGTGTCCGCTGAGCCAAAAGAAGCAAGGTATATAGTAAGAACAGTTTTGGGAGAGTTGAGAATTGGTGTGGCAGAAGGAATTATAAGAGATGCAATCGTTAATGCATTTTTGTTCAAAAAAGGAATGAGCAAAGAAGAAAAAAACAAATTAACAGGATTGGTTGAACACGCTTGGAATATTTTACCAGATTTTGGGGAAATTGTAAAAATTTCTAAAGAAAAAGGAACCACAGGTTTAAAAAAAGTTAAGGTCCAGCTTGGCAAGCCCATACGTCTGATGCTCGCAGAAAAAGCGGAAAGTATAGAGGATGTAATTGAAGAATTCGGAAAATGTGCCATAGAGATAAAGTATGATGGAATGAGAGTAGAAATAGAGAAACAAGGTGATAAGATTTTTATTTTTACAAGAAGATTAGAGAATGTTACAAAACAATTTCCCGATTTGGTTGATTTATGTAAGAAAAACTTGAGAGCGAAAGAATGTATAGTTGAGGGTGAGGTCTGGGGAGTTGATCCAAAAACACATTTTCCACTACCTTTTCAGCAATTATCACAAAGAATTCACAGGAAATATGATATTGAAAAAGTGGCAAAAGAAATTCCAATTCAAGTCAATTTTTTTGATGTGGTTTATCTCAATGGAAAAATGTTATTTGACAAAAAATTTAAAGAAAGGAGAAAAATTCTAGAGAAAATTGTGAGAGAAGTTCCAGAAAAATTTAAATTGGCAGATCAGCTTGTTACTGATAATATCGAAAAGGCAAAAAAATTCTATAACAATGCACTTGAACTTAAACAAGAGGGAGTAATTATCAAAGTTTTGGATTCTGGTTATATATTTGGAAGACATGTTGGAGGTTGGTATAAAGTTAAACCAATAATGGAAACTTTAGATTTGGTTATTGTTGGAGCCGAATGGGGCACCGGAAAAAGAGCCAATTGGTTAAGCAGTTATACTCTTGCATGCAGAGATCCAGATACAGGTAAGTTTTTACCATGTGGTATGATGGGCACAGGTTTAACAGAGGAACAGTTTGGACAAATGACAAATACTTTAAAGCAATTAATAATCACGGAAAAAGGAAGAAAGGTCAAATTGAAGCCAAAAATAGTAGTAGAAATTGGTTATCAAGAAATACAAAAGTCCCCCCATTATGAATCGGGCATGGCTCTCCGTTTTCCAAGACTTATTAGAGTACGTGAGGATAAATCACCTGAAGAATCAGACACAATCGAAAGAGTTAAAGAACTATTTATATCTTAAGGGCAAAAAGGATAAGCTTAAATGTTTTTATGCGAAAGAATAAGAATTTATAATTAGCTAGTGACACTAAAATATAAATGCTTGAGTTATTAAATCACTAGTTAGTGAGGAAAAAATGTTAGCTTCAGCAAAAGTTTTAGACGAGCTTAAAAGAATTGGTCTAAATTTATATGAAAGAAAACTGTGGATTGCTTTACTTGCCCGAGGAACTTCTACTGCAGGTGAACTGTCAGCAATTGCTAATGTTCCCAGGTCTCGTGCGTATGATATTTTACAAAGCCTGGCGGAAAAAGGTTTCGTTGTTGTGCAAACTGCCAAACCAATAAAATATGTTGCCATTGCTCCAGAAGAAGCTTTGGAAAGGGTAAAGAAAAAAATTGAGGAAGATTTTCTGACAACCCAAGAAAAAATAGAAGAATTAAAAAGTTCAGCAGTAATGCGGGAATTGAACGAAATTTTTCAGAAAGGATTGAAATTAATTTTACCAGAAGAAATTACTGGAACACTAAAAGGAAAATACTCAGTCTCGCAACAATTTGGTTCTATGCTTAAAGGGGCAAAGGAAAAAATTAACATAGTCACAACACCAGAAGGTCTGAATGAATTATTTGAAACACATTTTGATGTACTTAAAAAAGCAAAAGAAAAAGGAGTTGAAATCAAAATCGCTACTCAAGTTGAAGACAAAAGTGTAGATGCGATTAAAACTTTGAGTGGGGTTGCTGAGATAAGGAATATAAATGAAAAGGAAGTTCCGGTTACTGGAAGGTTTACCATAGTTGATGAAAAGGAACTTGTATTTTCTTTGACTGATTCGAAAGTTCATTCAACCCAGGATTTGGCTGTGTGGAGTAAAAGTGAACATGCTGCTGGTAATGTGTTGAATCCTTTGTTTAAATTAGTTTGGAAAAATTCTAAGCCAGTGAGTTGATAATATCTTCTCAAAATATACCCCGACTTCTATTAAAAATCTTAAAAATTATCGAAAAGGTGTTCTTGTGGAAATTACTGGCTATCTTGTCGAAAAAAAGTTAGAAAACTTAAGTGCCCTTATCCCATGCTTAGGAGATGATTTTAGCGAAGCTGATGGTCTTTACACCATTGCTGACAGTACTGGTAGAATAATGGCTCATTCGTCTCATGGTGTGTTTGGTTGTTTGTTATACTACAAAAGGAGGGAAGTGGGTCGAAAAGTAAGAATTAAGGGTTTATTTAGGCCAGACTTAAAGAAAATTTTTGAACATGAATTTAAAATGGATGAGAACAATTAGTTTGATTTAACTCATGTTTTTTTCATTCTATGCCATTCTAATCGAATAATTTATTTCTATTCCTCTATTAGTTAGTTTAATGAAATATAAAGTGGCCGTTGTCGGTGCAACAGGGATAGTTGGCTCAACTTTAGAATCAATTCTTAAAAAACACCCATATGTCAATTTGGTTGCCAGGACTTCACGTGATGAACCTGGTTATTTTTCTTTAAACATTGATAATAAGAAAGAAGTTGATTCTTTCTTGTCCCTCAAGCCTGAAATTGTTTTTATTACAATTGATGATGACGAAGTTGTTAAAAAATACGTAGAAAAATTTAGAAAAATCAGTCCTAAAATGAAGATAATTGACTTAAGTACAGCTTATAGAACAAATGAAGATTTTGTTTATGGTTTACCAGAGCTTCCATTTCGTAGATCAGAAATACAGAAAGCAAGATTAATTTCTAATCCTGGTTGTTACCCAACACAAATTATTTTGAATGTAGCTCCTCTTCTTATAGAATTTCCTAGAGAAATTGATATAATAACAGCTGTTAGTACATCGTCTCATACTGGAGCTGGAAAAATGGCTGAAAGCGAACTAAGGCCAAAGTATGAAGATAATATTTTTTCATATAGTACAACACAGCATAAACATCTACCAGAAATAAAAAATGAATTTAAAAAACTTGCGGGCAAGGATGTTAGAATAGCTTTTGCTCCATCTGCTGTTTGGTGTCGCTCGGGTATTTTGACTACTCTTCACATTCATACAAAAAACAAAATATCAAACGAACAGCTTCAGGATTTATACTTAAGTTTATATGGGGATGAAAAATTCATCAGAGTTAGAGATGAAGAACTTAGTGTAAAAGCCGTGCGTGGAACTAATTATGTCGATATTTATCCTTGGTGGAATGATTATGCAGGTGTAATAGTTGTTAGATCTGCTATAGACAATTTAATGAAAGGTGCCGCTGGTCAAGCTGTACAAAACATGAATTTAATGTTAGGTTTGGATGAGACAATAGCTTTACTTAATCAACAAAATTTGTCATTATTTTTCAACTAAAAACCCTTTCGGTACAAATGTACCGATATGCATCTCACCAACTTCTCTCCTCACGTACGCTTTAACTAATTTTCCAGGCTTAATTTTTGTTGTTGGTAGCATGGATCCATCTGAGGAGACTAGCCCAACTGTCTCTGCATATTGTAAAAATGTATGACCTTCTATACCATCATATTCAGCCATGATTTTTATGAGTAATCTTTTTTCAATTTTTACTCTACCAATTTGCATCAACCTTGTTTTCCCTTTGTAATTAACAACTGGCAATACATCTCCACCCTCGATTTCTGAAAGATATTTTGTCTTTTGATGTCCTGCACTTACGTAGGTATGAATATCCCCAGCATTAACCCTAAATGGTCTTGGCTCAACCCACGGGTTTTTAAATGTTTCTGCATGAGGTAAAAGTAGAAAATTTGAAGAAGAGCCAACTAAAATCCCCTCACCCGGATATAAATAATCGGTAAAATCAACACAAACTCTAGCTCCTAATATAGTTCCGACTTCAACTCCCTTAACCTTTGCGTCTACAAGTTCAATTACACCTGGTACTGGTTCTAAAATCGAACAAATTTCTCTTAAGTTATCACTTTTCTCAACATAGACACCATCAACACCCAACTCTAAGGCATACAGAAAGGCTTTAGCTTCTTCAGGTTCATTAGTTTTCATTAAGATTTTGGTTCCAGAATCTTTAGGTACAGCTGCGACAAGGTGCTCTGCAGGGATAACCTTCCAATCCTCTGAGCGAGCAACTATGTAAGGAACATTTCCAACATGTTCGGTCAGTTTTTTTATGTCATCCTGTGACTTAAGATATACTTCTATAGAATTTTCTGGCAAAGTCTTTAGACCAATCTTACTTGTTCCTTTTACTCCTGTAACTCCAAGCTGTTTTCCTAACTCTTCTAATTTTTGAGGAACCCAAACTTCTTTTGGCACAGAATTAAATTGAGTAATAAAAGATTTAAGTTTAACCAACAAAAATTGGCCTTTGAGACAATAGTTTAGGAAGTGGTAATTTTTTAAATGGTTTATCCTTTACTTCATTTTTTATTTCTTTTATCAATTGTTCTGATTTCATTTGTTTTATTTTTCCAATTTCTCTAATTCTAACTGCAAGTTTTTTTGATTTTAATTCTTTTGGTCCAATAATTAAAATATAAGGGACCCATTCTAATTCAGCATCTCTAATTTTCTTTTTGACTGATTCTTTTCTATCATCTATATCTACACGAACTTGATTTTCTTCAATTTGTTCAGCAATTTTTTCAGAATCTTTTATGTATTTATCAGATAATGGAATTATTCTAACTTGAATAGGAGAAAGCCATAGAGGCAATGAAGGAACTTTTCCTTCTTGCTGTTCTGCATAAGCCCTTTCTAACAAAGCGTACATACATCTTTCTATTGCTCCACTGGGCGAACAGTGTAATATTATTGGGTACTGCTTTTTACCTTTTTCATCAACATAGGTCATTTCGTATCTTTTTGCACTTTCTATATCAATTTGATCTGTTGATAGAGCAGAAGCTTTATTTAGATTATCTACAAAATTGAATTCCCATTTAAAAATAAAATAGAAAAACCTCTTGTCCCACATTTCAACTAAAGCTGGTTTGCCGTTTAGTTTAACCAGGGAAAGAATAAACTTTTTGTTTTTTTCGTGAAAGTCTTTTGTAAATCTTATCCCAAGTTCATAATCTTCTTTTTTCAAACCAATTTCCTTTAAAACGTTCATGCAAAGTTTAAATCTTATGATAGATTCTTTCATTACCTGATCCAAATCAGCACACATAGCATGCACATCGGGCATTGTAAATGCCCTCAATCTTCTCAATCCAACTAACTCACCACTTTTTTCTCTTCTAAAACTTCTAGCTAACTCATAAATTCTAAATGGTAACTGTTTGTAAGAGATTTGAGTGTTGTGCGTCATCAAAAACTGACCAAAACAAGCAGAAAATCTCAAGAAAAATTCTTTATCTTCAGATTTAACAGCGTACTGCCTTGCTGGGAATCTATCTAAATAATTCGCTAAACTTGGATGTTGGAAATCGTACATGAAAGGTGTTTCAACTTCCATTCCACCATATTCTATAGTTCTTTGGGTTACAAATTCTTCTAATAAGGACTTTATTAATTTTCCTTTTGGATAAAATCTCAGATTTCCTGGATCACTTCCAGGTTCAAAATCGGCAATTTCAAGTTTTTTCATTAGGGTAATATGAGGAGGCATTCGATGAACTATCCTGGACTTAGCTATTTCATAATCTGTAAACTTTTTGAGATTTTCATGTTTTGAAAAATTGAATTTTTTTATTGGAATTAATTTCCCATCTGGCTGTAAAATAAACCAAGAAGACTTTAATTTTTCTTCTGCTTTTATTGCTTCGGAAACTTTTTCGACCTTTTCTTCAGACAAAATTACCTTCGACTGCTCTGCTAAAGGGTGACCTTTTATTTGAATATTGAATTTTTTGCACCAACCAAAAGGCGCACGAAAAGTTTCTATTCCCTTTTCTTTTGAATAATTTTCCATTTCTTTAACAACTTTTAATGCATCAGAAGGCTTTGCTAGATTACTACTTAAGTGAGCATAAGGATAGATTAAAATTTTGTTCACTTTTATTTCTTCAAGACTTTTTCTAACTTCATCTATAGCTTTTCTAGCAGTCCCTAAATTATCCTTTTCTTCTATAGCAGTAAACAAAACAACAATTTCTTCAAATCTATTCTTTTTCTTTTCAGTTTCCTCTGCTATTGCAACTTCCTTTCTTATTGGTTCAAATTCAATAAAATCTGAATGTAATTGTAAGATTCTCATTTGCTCACTAAAACTATTTTTAATTAGTTTTTATATATCTTGAAATTATTTGTATATAGGATAGCCCCGTAGTCTAGATTGCTAAGCAAGGATAATGGTCAAGGATACGAGGCTCTGGTCATGTGAAGGAAACCTCGGGACGCCAGTTCGAATCTGGCCGGGGCTATTTAAAATCAGGCAAATCTAAGTTTCTATTCTTATACTCAAGGTCTCTTGATTTATGTTCACCTTTATAACCACATCGGCATTCTATCTTTACGATACCTTTTATAACATTATACTTACCGACTGTGGGATTACTACATCCTGGACATCTTACATTTCTATTATAAATAATAACATTCACCTAGCAAATAGAATTAGACCGAAAAACATATCTTAATTATGGAAGAAACAGAAATAAAGAAAAAACTAAGAGAAACATGGACTATAATTGCAGATTCTTGGACTCATTTAAGAACCAGGCCTTTATCAGAAGTCATAGATTTTTGTTCTTCAGTCGATAAAAAAGGTTTAGTTTTAGATATTGGTTGTGGAAATTGTAGAAATTTACTTCCTTTTTTGGAAAGAAAATTTCCTTGCATGGGTTTTGATTTTTCTAGAAGCATGATCAGAGAAGCAAAAAAATTTCTAAAAAGAAGAGGATTTTCTTCAGGCTTATTAATCGCAGATTTCACTCGTTTACCATTCACGGATAAAGTTTTTGATTGCGTTCTTTTTACTCGAGCTTTACATCATATACCAACCAAAAAAGCAAGAATTGAAACTTTAAAAGAAGTTTCAAGAACAATTAAAGTTAATGGAAAAGTGTTAGTAACTGTTTGGAGGAGATATTACCCTAGATTTTTGTCTGATATTTTTTCTAATTTATTTGAGAAAAAGTTTGAATTCGGAGATACCTGGAAAAAATGGACCTATCATGGAGAAGTTTACAAACGATTTTATCATTTGTATAACTTTAGCAACTTATTGAAAAATAATCAAATATGTATGATTTCTTCTATTTCCTGGTAAAGTTTTTGAACTTTGTTTTGTAGCTATTGAAATGTTTGTTAATATGAGTGCCAGGAGAAAAAAATGGAAGAATTATTAACCAAAAGAGAAATGGTAAGTCTTTTAAAGATTTCTCTTAATACTCTAAACTTTTGGATCTGCAAGAGAAAAATTCCATTTCTCAAGCTTGGCACAGGAAAAAATGCATCTGTAAGGTTTTCTCGAGAAGCAATCGAACGATGGCTCAAAAACATGAAAGGTGAGAATCAAAAAAATGAATAAGAAATATCAATCGGTATATGAATCCGATAAAACAAAAAGAATTTCTATTTATATCTACCCCGCACAATTAAATATAATTGAAGAAATCTGCAAAAGGAGGAAGAAAACCA
>JAUWXZ010000053.1 GCA_030616125.1 Candidatus Aenigmatarchaeota archaeon | reverse complement strand
AAGAATATGTTAATTTCTTTTAAAAGAATATTTCGGATAGGATATAAGAGTTTTTTTAGAAATATCGGTTTAAATATAGCAACCATTTCTATTATGGTTATAGTTGTTTTTTTGATGACAATGCTTTTTCTTTTTAATTCTGCTTCTCAAATTTTAATTTCTGATGTTCAGGAAAAAGTTGATATTTCAGTTTATTTTAAAGAAGATGTTTTAACAGAAGATATTATGGAAGTTAAATCAAATATTTCTAAAATTCCCGAAGTAAAAGAAGTTGAATATACTTCAAAAGAACAAGCCCTTGAAAAATTTATTGAACAACACAAAGATGACCCGGTTTTAATGGAGTCCTTAACAGAAATTGGAGATAATCCTTTTTTGGCTTCTTTAAGTATTAAGGCCTGGCAGGCCTCTCAATATGAGCAGGTAGCTCAGTTTTTAGAAGGGGATTCTTTTAAAAATTTAATTAATAAAGTTGATTATTATCAGAGAAAGCCAGTGATTGATAGACTTTTTTCAATAACCTCTGGAATTAATAGAATTGGAATTATTCTGGGTGTAATTTTAGGAATACTTGCTGTTTTAGTTATTTTCAATGCTATTAAAATAACAATTTATAATACAGAAGAAGAGATTTCAGTTATGAAATTAGTTGGCGCCTCAAACTGGTTTATTAGAGGACCATTTTTAATTCAAGGTATTATTGTTGGGATTTCAGCAACTTTAATTGTCCTTTTGATTACTTTTGCTCTTTGCTATGGAATTGATTCAAGAGTCAGAGTAATAGCTCCTCAAATCAGCACTTTTGCTATATTCATTAGCAGTTTTTGGCTTCTGCTTTTAATCCAACTTCTTACTGGAATAGGTCTGGGAGTAATTTCCAGTATGGTCGCTATTAGAAAATATTTGAAAGTATAAATAATGCGGGGTGGTGCAATGGTAACACGCTACGCTCTGGACGTAGAATTCCAGGTTCAAGTCCTGGCCCCGCAGCCATCAAAAAAACAGAGAAATTTCTCTGTTTTTTTGATTATTTTTATTCTCTTTTAGGTTGGTTCGCTCCCTCGCCCTTATTTTAAACTCAAAAATGGGGGATTCAGAAATTGAAAAAAAGTCAAAAATAAGTTAAACTAAAAGAAAGAGATTTAAGAATATGCCAAGAATCAACGACTTAAATTTAAACAATTGGCAAGAGTATAAAGATATCTTAACAGATAGTCTTTGGGTTATTGATGCCAGAGATAAATCAGGTGCTCACACGGGTGAGTATCACGGTAATTTTATTCCTCAGATTCCAAATCAATTAATGAGGCGATTTACTAAAAAGGGCGATGTTGTGTTAGATGCTTTTTTAGGCAGTGGAACCACTTTAATTGAATGTAGAAGATTGGGCAGACATGGAATCGGTATTGAGTTAATTTCAGAGATTGCAAAAAAAGCAAAGAAAAATATTGTTAAACAGCCCTTTCTATCCGGAAAGGTCTTTACTGATATTCTCGTTAGCGACAGCACTCAGGAGAAAGCAAAAAATAAACTAATAGAAATCTTGCAAAATCATAAGCGCAACAATATACAATTTGCTATTATGCATCCGCCCTATCACGACATTATTAAATTCAGCAACAGAAAAGAAGATTTATGTAATGCTGGAACTGTTGCACAATTCACTAAAAAATTCGGCGATACAATAGAAAACTTTACGGATTTGTTAGAAAAAAATCATTATTTAGCAATAGTTATTGGCGACAAATATACAAATAGCGAATGGGTGCCTCTTGGATTTCATCTTATGCAAGAAACTTTAAACCGAGGGAAAGGATTGAAATTAAAGAGTATTTTGATAAAAAATATGGTGAATAACCGGGCAAAGAGAAATCAAGAACACTTATGGCGTTATCGTGCTTTAGCTGGAGGATTCTATATCTTTAAACACGAATATATTTTATTATTTCAAAAAAGGTAATATGTTAGTTTCAAAAAAAGAATTAGCAAACTTAAAACTACAATCTATAAAATCTGATGATTTGAAAAAATTAGCAGAATCTTTCAAGATTGCTTCAAAAGGAAATAAATCAGATATTATCAAGAGATTGATTGATTTTCCTCAAGAAAAAATAGATGAATTTATAAGAAAGGAGTATCAGGCTTTAGTAAAAAAAAGACAAAGTCAGATTTCTGATGATGGTTTAAAAAAAGAGTTAATGAAAGTTAAAAGTTTCCGGTGGGGTGTAGTGCAGGGACAACTTGATCAGAAAATTCAAACAGAATATGTTCGTAGATTTGTAAAATACGAAGATTTGATAAGCGGTGTAAAAAGCAGATTACACGATGATGTTACACATTATGTTATTGCTACTTGGTATAACCATTGGACAACAGTTTTAATTGAAGACCATATCAGCCAGCACTCAAAAGTAATCCCAACGCTTAAAAACAATTTTGGCATTGATATTTTCTTTGACAGTCAGCCATTTGATTTAAAAATTACATACCTTCCGAAAGATTTTACCATTGAAGAAGTTTTGAGAAATCCAAAAGATTTAATGGTTTGGCTTTACGAAAACCAGGGAGCACAAAGATTTGGCGCAGATAACAGATTTTTTGTAGTTTTAGCAAGCAAAAGTAACCTAGAAGAAAGTTGGAAGCTAAAAAGAGATTTTGATTTTGTGTTTAGCGAGATTGATAAATTCTTTAACAGTGCTTCGGTATCAACAAAAGACGAAATTATTTTCAGTTTTAAAGGAAAAACCTATACAACGACTTCTAAAATTTTAATTATTACAAAATAGTTAAAAATATGCAAAAAGATAAAATGAAAAAAAGTTATCTCATGGCATTATGAGCACAAAAAATAAACTTAAAGTAATTGATTTGTTCTGTGGTATAGGCGGACTGACACACGGCCTTATTGAAGAGGGGCTTAATGTCGTTGCCGGCATAGACAACGATAGTTCTTGTAAATTCGGATACGAACACAACAACAAGACGAAATTTATACATAAAGACATACTCCAAGTTTCCACAAAAGAGATCAATAAATTATTCGGAGAAAAAAAGAAAACCATAAGAGTGTTGGTTGGTTGTGCTCCGTGTCAGCCGTTCTCGAAATTAAACCTAAAACAAATCACTCAAAAACAAGTTGAGCCTCTTGAAAAATTTGCATGGTTGATTGAAAAAACCCTGCCGGATATCGTTTCTATGGAAAATGTCAGCGGTCTCGCGGATATGAAAAAATATCCGATTTTCAAAACTTTCATTGATACTCTGAAAAAAAACGGCTACAACTATAGATACGAGATAGTTGATGTTTCGGAGTATGGTGTTCCCCAAAGTAGAAAGCGTTTGGTTTTGCTTGCGTCAAAACTCGGCGAGATTCAATTGATAAAGAGAACTCATGAAAATAAAAAAGTAACAGTCCGAGATATCATTAAAAATCTTGAGGTACTGAAAGACGGAGAGGTAAGCCCAACCGATTCTCTTCATCAAGCAAGAAAACTTAGCCCAACAAATTTAAAAAGAATAAAATCCACGCCGCATGACGGCGGCAGTTCCGATAGTTGGAGTAAAAATTTAATTCTGAATTGCCACAAAAAAGATTCGGGTAAGACATATAGGAGCACCGTTTATGGACGCATGCGTTGGGATAAGCCTGCCCCGACCATGACCACTCAATGCATAGGATTGGGCAATGGACGATTCGGGCATCCCGAACAAGATAGAGCCATTAGTTTACGAGAAGCGGCGATTTTCCAAACATTCCCGAAAAATTACAAATTTATCAA
>JAUWXZ010000046.1 GCA_030616125.1 Candidatus Aenigmatarchaeota archaeon | reverse complement strand
AACAAGTCTTTTTTTCTTTTCTCATGTCTCAATAGAGGTTCTAATAAAATAAAAAGCATTAATAACGATTTTCGCTCATTTATAGTTATCCCCCAACAATCTTTTCTATGAATAACGCCCCTTTTATCTATATGAGATTCTTTGTCCATTCCAAACAAACTTTTAATGTTTAATTTTTGCAAACCATTATGAAATTGATAAAGAATTTTTTTATCGTAAGACCTAATTCGAAATTTTGCCCGTTTATTATAAATTCCGATACTACCCTCAGCATCTACATAGCCGGCTAAAAAACTAAAAAAGTTCTTTTTACTTCTTAAAACCCAATTTGGAATTAAGTCGTGTTTGGGCAATAAAAATGAAAAGGACCTGTTTAATGAACAATCTATATGAAAAGCTCCTCTTTTGTCTTTTTTGGTTAAATAAACAGGTCCGTATGGCTCAAATAACGCTTTTATTAACTTGATTTGCCCTAATTTAGTTGTACCACATCCAACCACAATTAAATTATAATTTTTGCGAACTCCTAAATCACCTATTCTGAATCCTATTATATATGCTTTTTCAGTTAAAGCTCCGTTAAAATTATTTTTAAGACGACGTGTACTGGTTTCAGAAATACTTCTTCTAAGAATCCCATATTTTTTCATTTTAACTAAGATGGTAACAGGGCAACATCTATAAATATTTGCAATTTTACTTAGCGGAAATTTTTTCTTTATATAAAGATCCTTTAATTGATCCTCTGTTATTCGAACTAATTTTAATGGCCTAGTTTTTATTTTATATAATTTTAAATATCGATAAACCGTTCCCGACCTACAATTAAATATTTTAGCTATTTTGTATGTAGAAAGTTTTTCTTCTTCATATAATTTCCTCAATTCTTTTATAGATATATTAATTTTTTTCTTAGGATGTCTTATTAAAATTTTATACTTTCTTAATTTATTCAAGATGGCACTCTGCTCACAATGACAAATCTTAGCTATTTTCTGGGAAGAAAGTCTCTTTTTAATATATAATGAATATAGAGATTTTTTTGATATATTTATTCTTTTAGGTCCAGACTGTCGTCTTTTAACATTGTATTCTTTCATGCGATTTATGATCGTACAAGCCGTACAATCAAAAATCCTTGCTATCTGAAAACTGCTTAATTTCTGTTTGTAATATAGGTTTTTTAATTCTTTTCTTGAAACAACACATTTTTTCTTTACCATTAAATATAGTATACCAAATTATTTTAATATAATCAATTGCCGTTGTAATAAAAAATTATACATGGATTTGAAGCCAGATTATTTAGTAACAGCCACTGATGAATTTTACCGAAAGAAAAAGAAAGATGCAGTTGAGGCGGGAATTCAAGTAATTACTGACAAAAAAAACACCATTCGTGTGACAAATCGTCCACTAAAAAAATCGTAACTAGTGAAACTAAATAAGGCCTGTTCGTGAAATGAACAGGCCTGTTTTTTTTGTTTTTTTTATCAACTATCTTTATTACACCGTTACTGAATCTCCATCTCTTCTTCTTTCCAGAAATTCTTTAAAGAATTCAAATAATATTCCAAACAAAGGAATAGCTAAAACTGCTCCCAATAATCCCCAAAGATTTGCTCCAATAACCAAAGAAATTAAAACCAAGGCAGGAGGCAGACCAACAAATTTTTTCATTAATATTGGAGACAAAATACTTCCTTCAATTTGTTGTATCAAACCAAAGGCAATTAGAACAAAAATCCCCTGCCATAAATTAGTTGGGAAAACAATCAAAAAGAGAATAATTCCTGTCAGAAGCGGACCCACATAAGGAATGAAATTAAATGCGCCAGCAAACAATGCCAAAGTAAAAGGATATTCTACATTAAAAAGAAGAAGCATAATGTATGTAGCAAGTCCAACAAACAAACATGCTAACACTCTTGCGCCAAACCAGCCCGCTACCTTTTTCTGACATCTTGCCCAAACATTCAAAACTTGAACCTCATATTTCTTTGGAAATAAAAGCATTAAAGTTCTCTCAACTCCTTTTTCCTCCAAAGAAAGAAATATAGCAGTAACAATAACAAATAAAGCGCTAAACACCCCGCCAAAAATACTAAATAACACGCTGAAAATATTTTCTGCCATTCCTTCCAAAGTACTCCCTAATGCTTTTAGAAAACTCTCAATGTTTTCAAATGCCTGAAAACCAAGACCCTGCAGAGGAGGAGAAATCTTTTCAAAATATTCAGGAAAAGATTCTAAAAATGCCTGAATTTCAGCAATAAAAAGAGGAGCTACCAAATAAATCAAAATGCTTAATATTCCAAAAACGCCTACATACATAAGAACAACTGCAAGACCACGAGGTATTTTTCTTTTATGCAAAAAACTAATAGCTGGATTGAACAAGACAGAAATTGTCAAAGCGAAAATAAACCAAATCAGAATATCTCTAATTGAGTAAAGAATATAAAAGCAGGCAACAGCAATAGAAATCTTTGCAATTGTTCTCCAAGAAATATCTAATAGTTTTTCTTGATCCATAATAGCTTTTGAAATTTATCTTTGTCTTTGAACGGCCCTATCAAAGCTAAGTTTAACTTTTCCGGCTTGAAAATATCTTTACTAACTTTCAAAATATCGTTAACACTTACTTTATTAATTTTAGCATAGATTTCCTCTGGAGTTAAAACTTTGTTTTCAATAAGCTCCTGCAAAGCATAAAATGATGCTCTAGCATCAGATGCTTCAAAAAGCAAAGTCATTTTACCCTTAAAATGATCTTTTGCCTTTTTAAGTTCTTTTGATGAAATCTTGTTCTGAGAAATTCTCTTATATTCTTTTAAAACAGCAGAGATTGCTTTTTCTGCTCTTTTATTATCTACTCCAACCTGAGTAACTAAACAGCCAGTATCAGGGTCAGAAGAAACACCAGTTTTTACATAATAAGCAAGCCCTAACTCTTCTCTCACTTTAATAAATAAGCGGGAGCTCATCATTCCTCCTAAAATCAATCCTAAAAGTTCTAAGGCATATCTCTTAGGATGAAAAAGATTATATGCCCTGACTCCCAAGCAAAAATGAGTCTGGTCTGTATTCTTAAAATTCACAAGAGATTCTGGCTGTGTCTGTTTTTCAACAACACAAGGTTTTTCAATTATATCGCCTGTATTAATTTTAGAAAAGTATCTTTTTGCTTTTGCTTCAACATTTCCAGAAATATTGCCAGCTATGCAAACAATAGTATTTGAAGCAGTATACTGTGTTTTCATATAATTTACTAATTGCTTTCGAGAAATCTTTGACACACTCTCTTTAGTCCCAGCAATATCACGACCAGCTGGCTGATCACCATATAACACTTTATTCCATAAACTTTGGATATAAAAAGAGGGGTGGTCGTAATACATATTAATCTCTTCTATAATCACCCTTTTCTCTTTTTTAATCTCTTTAGAATCTAATTTTGAATTTAAGTAAATATCAGAAATTACATCCAAAGCCAAATCAAAATGCTCGGCATCAACTTTTGCAAAATAGCCAGTGTATTCTTCTCCAGTAAAAGCATTGTATATTCCTCCAACTCTGTCCAATGGTTCAGCAATAGTTATAGGCGTAGGCCGTTTCTTTGTACCTTTAAAGAACATATGCTCTAAAAAATGCGAGATGCCATTTATTTCTTTTTTCTCATATTTAGAACCAGTCCCAACCAATACTAAAACCGTTACTGCCTTGGTCCCTTTTTGCGGAACAGTAATAATCCTTAACCCATTTTTCAAAGTTGTTTTCTTAAACATTCTACCAGGTTCTTTGTTTTTACTCTTTTTTGTTTCATTGTGTTTCTATCTCTCAAAGTAACTGTATCATCTTCTAATGTTTGAAAATCTACTGTAATTGAAGCAATGGTTCCTATCTCGTCCTGTCGCCTATATCGCCTACCAATTGAACCAACCTCATCATACTGCGTCATAAAATGCGGCTTTAACGTCTGATAAATCTGTTTTGCTTTTTTAACTATTTCTGGTTTGTTTTTTACTAAAGGTAAAACTGCTGCTTTAATTGGGGCTAAGGATTTATCAAGCTTAAGCAAAACTTCAAGCTCTTTTGCCGACTTAGTTGTTTTAGTTCTTCCTCCTTTTACTTCTTGATAAGCATCGCATAAAAAAGCAAACAATGATCTATCAACGCCAACAGATGTTTCAATGATATGCGGGAAATAATCCTCATATTTCAAGTCCTCCCCGCTATACTTTGAATGATTAGACAAGTCCCAATCTCCCCTATTATGGATTCCCTCAATTTCCTGCCAGCCAAAAGGAAACTTATACTCAATATCTACTGCTCTTTTAGCATAATGGGGAAGTTCATTTTTAGGAACTTCTTTTGCTCTTAAATTTTGTTTTCTAATACCTAAACTTAGATACCAATTTAGCCGTTCTTTTTTCCAATAATTAAAAAACTTTGGACTTGTTTTTGGTTCGCAAAACCACTGCATTTCCATTTGTTCAAACTCCCGAGTTCTGTAAATAAAGTCTTTTGGATTAATTTCATTTCTAAAGGCCTGACCAATCTGGGCAATACCAAAAGGGATTTTCATTCTCATTGATTGTAAAACATTTTTAAAATTAGTATAAATGCCCTGGCAGGTTTCAGCCCTCAAATAAGTTTTTGCTGCCTCATCTTCCACCGGTCCG
>JAUWXZ010000070.1 GCA_030616125.1 Candidatus Aenigmatarchaeota archaeon | reverse complement strand
ATATTATAAAGAATTAGTCAGGTGAATTAAAAAGTTACATGGTCTTCTTTGGTCACCACCAAATGTTCCGTTGCTCGCTTTAGAACTTTTTTCTTATACTTTTCAATGCTAACGTGCCAATAAATTTCTCCGTGACCGATTCTTTTCTTCGCAACCTTTCCCTGATTAAAAAGCCAGTCCATTCTTGATTTAAGAGTTACAAGTGTATTCGGTTTTACGGGTATCTTCTCAAGTTTAAGTATTTCTGTTGCTGTACAAGGAGAATTGGCCAGAATCATGACTTCCAGTCTTTCTTCATCTGGATACTGGTACACCTCTTTTGGCATGTTTTTCTCGCTTCTTTGTCTACTTCTGTTAATTATAATTTAATTTTGATTTTTATATTAGTGTACTTATGAAAAATAATAACCTAATTCTAAAAAAATCATTTTTAATTTTTGACTTTTTAGTAGTTTGATGTACCCCAAAACCGAGAGAAATTGTGAAAGAATCTTGGTTTATATTTCTAAAAAAACTGAAAACAAATGTTAGGTGAATTAAAATTGTGGCTCATCAAAAACGAGGAAGAGACTAATCCAGTCTATGGAAAGGCCCCTAGCGAAAGAACAATAGAAGAATTAATTAAAACTTCTTTGGTTATTTGTGATAAGCATTCTGGCCCAACTTCTCATCAAATAACTGCCTGGATAAAGGATATTTTTAAAGTTAAAAAGGCAGGCCATGTGGGAACCTTGGATCCTTCTGTAACTGGAGTACTACCTGTAGCTTTAGCCAATGCAACAAAAGCAATGCCAGTTCTTATGGGTCTAGATAAAGAATATGTTGGAGTGATGCATTTACACAAAAAAGTGCCAGAAGAATTGTTAAGGAATACTGCTTTGAAATTTGTTGGAAAAATTAAGCAATTGCCCCCAGTTAAATCCGCAGTTGCAAGAAAAATTAGAGAAAAAGAAATCTATTTTTTTGATTTGCTTGAACTGCAAGAAAAAAATGCTTTGTTTAGAGTCGGTTGCGAAGCTGGGACATATATTCGAAAACTTGTGCATGATACTGGCTTAACTTTGCAAGTGGGCGCACACTTAACTGAACTTAGAAGAACTGGGGTTGGAAGTTTTGCTGAAGATCAGGCTCATTCTTTGATAGAAATAAAAGATGCTTATGAATTTTGGAAGGAAGGAGATGAAGAAAAATTAAGAAGAATTTTGATTCCGATTGAATATGCGATCCTACATGTAAAAAGAATTTTTGTTAAAGATTCTGCTATTAATTCCATTTGTTATGGTTCACCGGTTTTCCCAGGTGGTATAACAAGAATTCAAGAAGGAATTAAAAGAGGCGAAATTATCGCGGTTTATAGCTTGAAAGAAGAATTAGTTGCTTTAGGAATCGCAAAACTAACAAGTAAAGAGATGTTTGAAGCAAAAAAAGGAATGGGAGTGAGGACAGATAGAGTTTTTATAGAAAAAAACACATATCCAAAATGAGGAATATGAGATTTTACTACTGGATTTTACTGATCGTGATCATCTTAAATTTATTGGTCATATTTACTTCGATCAATGAATATGTTAAAGGTGTAATGATAAAAGCTTCTGATCCAACTTTTTTGATGATTACATCGTTGTCAGCTTCAGTTTTACTAATTGTTTTTTGGATTTTGGTTATCAAAACGGGAAAGGGATATTAATGCTCGTACCAAAAGATTTACTAAAAATACTAGCATGTCCAAAATGTAAAGGCAAAATAGAAGAAAAAGAAATGTTCATCATTTGTGAAAATTGTAAACTTGCTTACCCCGTTTTGGAAGATGTTCCCGATATGCTGATAGAAGATGCTTGGAAGTTAGAAAAAGCAAAAGGAGTTAAATTTAAACATAAATTAAAACTTTAATTTGAATATAAAATATAGTGATTTGATGAAAATAAATGAAATTAAGCTTGGAATAAGTAATGTTTCCATAGAAGGAAAGGTAATTGATATTTCTGAAACTAGAGATGTTCAAACAAAATATGGAAGAAGATCAGTTGCTGATGCTTTGATTGAGGATGAAACGGGACAAATTACTTTATCCTTGTGGCAAGATCAAATTAACAGAGTATCAATGGGTGATAAAGTAAAGATAAGTGGTGCATTTATTACGCAGTTTAGAGATGAGTTGCGATTAAGCATTCCTCGCTCAGGAAAAATAGAAGTAATAAAAGAGTAAATTTTTTCTTCAAAGTTAAAATTTATAAATATTATATAGTCTAATAGAGATAAGACTCAAGATCTGATAAAAATGATGAAAGCCGAGGTCGCATAATCAGGTAGTGCGCCAGCCTTGAGTCTTCAATGAAACGAATTGAGAAAGATAGCTGGTGGTCGAAAGACCGTCTGGGTTCAAATCCCAGCCTATGGTAAGAGAAAACTCTCTTATCAGCTGAACGGCGCTAAATTTGAGCCCAGCAACTTTTTTAATTTTTTTCTTTTTTTTCAGGATGGTCAAACTCTATTGTTTTTTGGAATTTTCTACAATTTCCACCAGACCAAAAGCTGAATTGGGTTAAAAAAAATGAATGTTGATCCAAAAAAGTTTATAACAGCAGCTCTTAAAAAACATCCTGAAGGTTTGGCTTTAAAAGAAACTGGAAAAGTGTTCAAATAAGAAACTACTTCGCAGGCTATGAAATGATTTAATTTTTAAAAAATATCTTATGCTAAAATAAACTTATTTTTAGGTCAAATGCTAAGAAAATTTAAAATGAATAAAGGCTTTTTTAAAATATCGTTTATATTAATTCTATTAGCTTCACTTGTTTTTCTATTCTATTTTTTATATCCAAGAGAAGTAAGAGCATCACCAGGATATCCTAACCCAATGGGAATAGAATACAATTCAACTTCTGGTGTTTAC
>JAUWXZ010000016.1 GCA_030616125.1 Candidatus Aenigmatarchaeota archaeon | reverse complement strand
GACCCAATGGATTGGGGGTTTAGGAATTGTTTACATACTTCTTGCATTTTTCTATTCAGGTGAAGCATTGACTGGGTTGGGCAAGGCAATTGGAGTTGAAAATTTTGGAGGCAAAATTAAAAAAACCTTTATTTCAGTTTTGTTAATTTATTGTCTTTTTACTGTAATTTTTATCTTAGTTTTTTATCTCATCAGCTTTGGAAATTTGTTAAACGCAGCTTCCTTAACTTTCAGTACAATATCAACTGGTGGATTTTCTCCAGTTAAAGATTTATCTTTAATGTTTGTTTTCCCAAACAACATAATCTGGAATATTGTAATGATGATTGGAGCCACAAGCTTTGTGGTTCATTATAATATTATAACCCGAAAATTTAGGAAAATTTTCACTACAGAATTAATTGTTTTTCTTCTCATAATCTTTTTTGTTACCCTACTGATAAGTCATGTGTCTGGTCTTGGTTTGGTCACTTCATTCTTTCACACAACTAGTGCTTCAACAACAACTGGTTATTATTTTATCAATCTCTTTAATTTTGAAAATTTAAAGCCAATTTTCATTGCAATAATTTTGCTTGGGGGGTGTAGGTTCTCAACAGCAGGAGGAATAAAAATAGCAAGATTGATTTTATTCTTCAAATCAATTCCTTGGGTAATCAAAAGAACAATAAATGGAGGTGGGGAAAAATTAAGTTTTGCAGGTCAAACATTTGACGGTAAAGACATATTGTTTCATGTTGTATTAGCCGGTTTAGCGGTTTTTATCGTTTTTATCTCAGCTTTGATCTTTTCGTTAAGTGGATTCACTTTTATAGATTCTTTGTTTGAGGTTAGTTCTGCATTTGCCACAACTGGCTATTCTGTTGGAATAACAAGTTTAACTCTGGCTTCAAGCTTAAAATGGCTTTTGATAATTTTAATGATCTTGGGGAGAATTGAGATCCTTCCATTTTTGATTGCTATAACGAGAAGATAACTGAATTGAATAGAGTTAGAAATTATAAACAGTAATATATTAATACAATCCCTTATAAAACAATAGGTGAAAAAATGGGTTGGTTTGCTGAAAAGTTTGAAAAGTTTAAAAGGCAGAGTATGCGTGTAATGATAACAACAATAACTGCAAAATTTTTGTTTGGTGTGGGTCTTGGAGCTCTTTTAGGAAATTATTTACAACCTTATGGTTGGTGGATAATTATATTGAGCTTGCTAATGCACATACCATCAATATACACAGTATTGATAAAGAAGCGATAGGATTATATCATTGCAATTAATTTGTAAATTAATTTTGCTGCAAGAAATTCAGTAATTTTATTTTCTGGTAAAGGAGAGACTTCAACCAAATCAAAACCCACAACTTTTGAATTTTTTGTAATTTCTTTCAAAATAAATAAAATTTCGTTCCAAGTTAAACCATTTGGTTCAGGGCTTCCAGTTCCAGGACCGATGCTAGGGTCTAGGCAATCTATATCAATTGTCAAATAAACTTTTTTTCCTTTTATTTCTTTAACGATTTCTTTCATGGTGTTTTCTAGACCGATTTTTTCCATATCTTGCTTGAAATAAATTTTTATTTTATTTGATTTTGCAAATTCAAATTCCTCTTTACTTATACTTCTTACCCCGATTTCAATCAGATTTTTATTTATTTCATAAATTCTTCTCCCGACGCAAGCATAATTGATTTTACTTCCTTGATATTCGTCTCTCAAATCTGCATGTGCATCAAGATTTATGAAAAAAATATCTTTTTGGAAGGCCAAAGCCGAAGCTAGGGTTATTGTATGCTCACCACCTATTAATATAGGAACCTTCCTTTTTTCTATCACATCTTCGACAACTTCTTTAATTCTTTCAATGGCATTTTCACTTGAAGCATAAACTGGTTCTATTTCCTCCATAGTGTAAATTCCTTTTTTGTATGGTTCTTCTTTTGATTCTAAATCAAACAATTCAATTTCCCTAGAAGCTTTTAAAATTTCCTGTGGCGCATCTCTGCAGTTACCAATAGTTGTCGAGTCAAATGGAACTGGTATTATAACAAATTTTGATTTTTCAAAATCACAAAATTCCTCAATTCCAAGAAAATTATGAGGGGGTAACGAGTATATTGATTTCAAGTTTTCTCACCTTATAGTTAATTTATTGCAGTTTAAAATAATTATTATGGAATTAGTAATTAACTTTATCATATTCTTCGCTTCACTGGCTGTGCTTGTAAAGTCAGCTCAGTTAGTAACAGATAATTCAGTTAAAATTGCTAGAATTACTGGATTAGGCGAGGTGGTTATAGGGTTTATCCTTTTGTCTATAGGATCAAACCTACCAGAAGTTGGTATTGCAATTTCGTCAGTAATCTCAGAAAACATGGAAATAACCTTGGGTAATATTTTTGGTTCCAATGTAGCTAGTATTTGTTTAGTAATTGGTTCTATGAGTTTATTGGGGGTTTCAATAAGAATTTACAAAAGAACCATGAAAGAACTTTCTATAATATTATTCATCGTTTCTTCAATACCCATTATATTACTAGCAGGAATTTATTTTTCCAGGATTCTTGGTCTAGTATTGATTTTTGTATTTTTAGCGTTTTGTTGGTATTCTGTAAAGAAAAGAATGACTTTGCAAAACAAATTCAAAAAAAGAGCAAAAAAAAGAGAAAAATTCAAATTCTCTATTGTTTTCTTTTTATGTCTGGGTATAATTCTAGTTTTGGTAAGCTCAAAATTTGTCGTAGATTCCGCAGCTGAAATATCAAGTATAATAGGAATATCAGGAGCTGTTATTGGGGCAACTATAATATCCATAGGAAGTACTCTACCCGAACTATCTATTGGCATTACTGCTGTGAGAAAAGGATATATAGGTTTAGCTTTGGGAGGTGTTGTGGGTTCTTCTCTTACAACTGTTACAATTGTTTTAGGCTTAGTCATATTAATTTCTCCAGTTATGATAGACTTGACTATTTTTTCAACTTTGATAGGATTTATGGTATTTTCTTGTATTCTACTGTGGATTTTCTTTGGAAGGGGAAAGCTTGGAAGAACTGAGGGAATTATTTTGTTTTTATTCTATGCATTGTTCTTACTCACAACCTTTGGAATTCAAATTTTCAGAGTCCTTTAACTATTTAAACCGATAAAATATATTTTTAATATGGTAATAGAAGTTCTCACAGGTTTTATGAGTTCGTTTATAAATTTTTTACCAAATATAATAGGAGCGACAATACTTCTGATAATTGGTTGGGCCGTGGGTTCTTTATTGGGAAAGGCGGTAAGGAAAGCATTTACAAGATACAAAATCGACCAGCGTTTTATTAGAAAACCGATTTTTAAATTAAGTGATATTTTCCCAACTCTTATTTCATGGGTTGTTTATCTGTTTTTTATTTGGTCGGCAATTGAATTTTTAGCTATTGAAACTTTGATGGTACCATTCCGTACCATATTTGGCTTCTTGCCAATGTTGATTGGAGCAGTTATTATCATAATAATAGGATATGCCTTAGCTGAATATGTAAGACAACAAGTGGAAAAAAGCAAACTCACATTTTCAGGACTTGTGGGAAAATTTTTGTTTTTCCTGATACTTTATGTTTCTATAACTTTGGCATTGCCACTAATAGGGATTGATGTAAGTTTGTTAAACAACCTTCTGTTAATAGTAGTTGGTTCTGCAGGGGTAGGAATGGCTATAGCAATAGGTTTAGGATTAAAGGATTTAGTAGCTGAATGGGCTAAAAAATACCAGAAGAAACTTAAGAAGTAATTTTCTGAGAAATAATTTATTGCAGAATTTCTAAATAATTTTGATGAAGAAATATTCTTTTAAAGGAAAAGAAAGGAGTAAAAAAGTTCGACGAATTTTAAATAAAATTAAAACATTTCATTTGAATCATAAAAATTTAATTATTTTAATTGTAAGTATTTTCGTTGCGTACAAGATCATCAGCTCAGAACTTATTCCAAGTGTTTTGACCAACTTGGGCTCGTTTGGTTATCTTGGTAGTTTCTTTGTTGGAATTTTATTTTCTTATGGGTTCTCCACTGCACCAGCTGCAGCAACTATCTTCTTACTCGCAAAAAGTATCAATCCTTTTCTTCTAGCTGCAATCGCTGCTTTTGGAGGAATGGTAGGAGATTTAATAATTTTCAAATTTGTAAGAGAGCATTTGGTGGAAGAAATTAAATTTATAATTTCAGAGGAATTGCATTTAAAAATTCCTTTCACTTCAAGGATAATGCGTTCCACAGCCTTGAAAAAAATAATTCCAGCCACTGCAGGTATATTCATGACTTTACCTCTGCCAGGAGAAATAGCGATGATTCTATTTGGGTCTGTAAAATATGAATTAAAAAAGGTTGCTTTATTGTCTTATATTTTTAATTTTATTGGAATATTATGTATAGGAATTTTAGGTATTTTGATTTAATATAAAGGTTATTTTTCAATCAAAACAGAATTTACCATTCCATGCTGAGAAGGCCTAGACGTAACCCTTGCCTCTCCCAATTCCGTCTTAATAATAGTCCCTTTGGTGATAATGTTTCTTCTTGCCAAATGGGGGTTAGAAGGTGTTTTTATTACTTCTAAAATTTTAACTTTTTTTGTTTGATTTGTTTTTGGATCTACAACACTTGCAAATTCGGCAAAAGAAGCTTTTATTTTTATTTTTCCACCCTTGACTTTTTTGATGATTCTTCTTTCCTTTCCGATTCTTGTGTGCAAAGGTGAAGAGCCAAGTTCATACTTTCTTTTTTTTCTTGTTAGAATGATTTTTCCACCAGTGACTTTTTTCCCTGTTTTCCCATGCCATATTGCCATTTGCTCACCCAATTTATAAGAAAAATAGCAGTAAGATCATTATGATTATTGAGATGGCCAAAACGTTTATTCCTGTTTTTTTGTATTTTTTTTCTTTAAATAAAAAATATCCTGCTAGCAAGCCTGTTGGTAAAGGACTAAATATAGCTGCTACATATCCTAAAATTTCCCATTTATCCATGAAATAATTTATAAACTTAAAGGTTTATATTCTTAATAACTAATTGTGAATGGATGTCAGAAAGACCATTGGACGCATTGGATAGAGCAAAAGGAAAAAAAATTTTAATAAAACTTAAGAATGGAGAAGAAATTACAGGCATATTGAGAGCTTTGGATTTACATCTAAATCTTTGGCTGGATGAAGCAGAAATTCAAAAAAGTGAAAACAAAGTTAGACTTGGTACAGTTTTGGTGAGAGGGGATACAATAGTTTATGCTTCTCCTGTAGTGTGATTTCAAGTTTTTAACTATGTTTAATTTAAATTTTATAGTGAGTTTATGACAAAAGGTACACCATCATTTGGTAAAAGAATTGGAATTAAGCACATAAGATGCAGAAGATGTGGAAGACATAGTTTTCATATATCAAAGGGCTATTGCTCTGCTTGTGATTATGGTAAATCGGCCAAAATAAGAAATTACGCTTGGCAAACTCGAAATCTAAGAAGAGAAAGAAAACATTAAAATAATAAAGATAAAATTTAGTTCTATAAGCTAAAATTATTTATACGGGTCTGTAGCTCAGCAATCTGAAAGACTGGATTGGTAGAGCAGCGGGCTTTTAGCATTTGCGAAAAAGCTTTGATAAAAAGATGAAAGGAAGAAACCCGTTGGTCGAGGGTTCGAATCCCTCCAGACTCATTAATCAAAATGTTCAAATAACTCCAGATCCACTCTTTAAACTGAAAAAAAAGAAGTTGTTATAAAATTAAAGAAAATTTGAAGAAATAATTAAAATAAACATTTTGAGTAACCCAACCAAGGACTGTGTATTTGCTGGGTTCAAACATCCTCAAAAAGAGATTTTAAGTTCCCTTTTAGAACAACCTCTATATCTGCACCATTTTGTAGCTCTTTTAAATTTTCTGGTTTTGATCTGAGGGCTTTTTTTAACCCACTTGCCTCCACATTTCTGAATATTGGGGGTATGGCATCTTCAGTTTTTTTCTTACTTTTGCCAACAAGAGATAAAAAGGAATTTCTTATACCACTTTCAATTGATGGAAAACATTTTTCACCATATCTTTCATAATTACTAATTAAATCTTCTGCGCGTCTAATGCAACCGACATCTTTAGCTGTTATCTGAGGCAATAATTCAACCAATTTAATTATCTTATAAGATTTAATAAAAGGCTCAGCATCTGTAGCAAAAACTATCTCTCTTGAATGTGCGCGTTTTATATCCCCCAAAAAAATTCTTTCTGCACCTGCTACTATATATTTAGAATCGATTTTTAAACCACCATCAAAGGCATAATAAAAATTGTCTGTATGTAGTATTCCAAAACCCCTTGCAAGAAAAGAAAAAGGAGTAACTTTTTTGTATGATTCATCAACCAACTTGGTTGTCTCCGCACCTTCATATACTAAACAAACAATACCAGCTTTGGTGTATTTGCTGCTGGAATTTAAAGTGAGCCTAACCATTTTACCAATAAAAATAAGAACAATTAAAAATTTAAATCCAAATATGAAAGCCGAAGCCTACTACTAAGCTTTAATACACAATGCGGTTAAAAACTCTCCAGACCCAAATTTATTCAAATCCCACCTTCCACAGTAAGGTTTAAATATTTTAGCGTCTTTCTTAAAGTTGTGAAGACAAATGGCAGTTGCATTTCTAAAATCAGAATTAGATAAAATGTTATATGATTTGAGCGAACAGTATTTAGTAGAAGTAAAATATAAAAGTGGAGGAATTAAACGACAGCTCGTACATATAGAAACAGTTAAAAATTTAAAACTTTTTCATGATAAAGCGGACTCTCTCCCAAAAAATGTTAAAGCCATTCATTATTATAAAGTTTGTCTCACTATAAAACATAAAGGTTCAGAAACAAAAGTTAAACGATATTTACAAAAATTGAATTTAAATAAAATACCTATAGAGAGGTTTTCAGAAAGAGGTGAAAAAAAATTAATTTCTTACATAGCGGACAGACTGGAATCGGGAGACCCCCTTAAACCCGTTAAGCCTGTCTGCAGAACCATAGAACAAGTAAGAATAGTCGAGTCCTAATGACTTCAAATCCCACTTCTCGCATAGGAGTTTAAATACGAGTTCATAAATTTATCTTATGGGAGACCTGTTTTTGGTATTAGGATGGTCAGGACCTATTGGTATCGGTGTTTTCCTTGTGTGCCTGGGCGGTATGATTTATCTGCTCTGTAAAGCTGATGCAGTAAAAAAGAGTTCCCAACACAAGAAGAAGATAAAGTAATCTTATAATTCAAACCCCATCTTCCGCATGAGGGGTTAAAAAACGAACTTGAAATTCGATGGGCTCCAGACCCACTTAAGAACTCGATTTAAACAAACCTTTTTATTTATTTGGACTTTTCTGAATAATTTTTTACCATAAGTTTTTCTTATCTTCCTCTATCAATCCTTCTTCTTCCTCTTCTCCCAAACCTATCATCTTTTACCATTTCTTCAGTTCTACTTCTTTGAACAAAAGGTTTCACATTTTTCACACTTGTTATATATCCAGCAACCAAGTTCCTCATCTTTCTCGATGTGAAAGAAACAAGTGGTGCTAATGCTTTCTTATTATCTTCAAAATTTCCACTGAAAGACTCCGGATGTTTTTCCATAAGCTCTTTACCTATGTTTTTCACAAATGTAGTTTTTATTCTTCCCACTTAATCAACATCCCTCTTGCATTATTGCTTCTTCTATCTTTATTTAATTACTTCTGTGTAATAATCAATAGGAGAATAAAAAATGGGTAAAAAATATCATACACATAAAGTTGGGAAGAAATTATATTGCCATCCTAAAAAGATAAAACATAAAAAGAAATAGGTATATTGGCTATTGCATATAATTACTTGCAGATATTAATAGCCAATATGATAATTTTCTACAATTAATTAAGAATCAGATAGATTTTTGTTCTTTAGGAAAGATTTAAATACTTCTCTATTCTATATAAATTAATTCAAGGTACAAAGCCGTGACAAGTAGCGTTAGTTTATTATACTAATTCTATTGCTTTTGTGACTTTTAGAAAACAAGAGACGATATTATGAAATTCGAAGATATGAATATTGAAGAGAGTGTATTAGGTTCATTGAATGATATCGGTTTTGAACAACCGACAAGAATTCAGTCTGAAACTATACCTATAATTAAACAGGGTTATGACGTTATCGGTCAGTCTGAGACAGGTTCAGGCAAGACAGCAGCTTTCGGTATACCCTTGGTAGAAAAAGTTGTTAAAGATAATAAAATCCAAGCATTGGTTCTAGCCCCTACAAGGGAATTGGCATTGCAGATAACAGTTGATCTAAAGAAGTTTTCACGTTTTAAAGGGATTTACATACAGACAGTATATGGCGGGGTTTCTATGGGGCCTCAGATCAATGGTCTTAGACGAGCTGAGATTATTGTCGGAACACCAGGAAGAATCTTAGATCATATGCGAAGAGGAAATATGGACTTAACTAACCTGAAGATATTTGTTCTGGATGAAGCAGACAAGATGATAAACATGGGTTTCATTGAAGACATAAAAAAGATTGAAAGAAATATGCCGAAAAACAGGCAGACATTACTCTTCAGCGCGACCATGTCAGATAGTTTAATAAAAATCAGAGAAAGGTTTACAAGAAACGCAAAGAAAATCAAGACAAAAACCAAATTGGAAGAAAATGTTTTAAAACAATATTACTGTGACATTGATTATAAAAGAAAGTTCTCATTGTTAGTCCACTTGATTGGACAAGAGAAACCCAACCTTGCAATCATTTTCTGCAATACCCGAAGAGATACAGATCTCGTTGCTAGAAACCTTCAAGATAACGGCATAAATGCTACAGCTTTACACGGTGGTTTATCACAACAACAAAGAGAAAAAGTAATGGAAAAGTTTCATAAGGGAATTACAAGATTTCTAGTTGCAACAGATGTGGCTGCTAGAGGGTTAGATATAACAAATGTAACTCATGTCTTCAACTACAACATACCAAGGGACGCAGAAGACTATACTAACAGGATAGGAAGGACAGCCAGAGCAGGAGAATCAGGAAATGCTATATCGCTTTTGATCAGAGATGAGCACGATTCATTCAGAAGGATAATAAGAGATTTTTCCTATGATATAAAAAAGATGCAAGTTTCAGATTTCAGAATCTTACCGTTCAACAAATACCAATTTAAAAGAGACAGAAATTTTAAAACCAGAAAATTCTTCAGAAGAAGGTTCAGATAGATTTTTGTTTTAAACGGAGGATTTGAACCTAAGCTTCAGATAACTCCAGACCCATAGTTGATCCAGTTCTAATATAGTTCAAACTCTTTTTATAGTTGTACTGTGAGAAAAAATTTGAAGTTTAAATTTTGATTTTCATCCCATCATAGCTTATTATGACATTCTTATTGTTTTTCATTACAAATTCACATAACTTATCATGAGGCATATTTCTATGGCTTATATGAGTTAATATAGCTTTTTTTATTTTGGTTCTCTTGACAAATTCTAATGCTTCAACTATTGTCATATGATCATATTTTGGCTCAAACGTTGGCGTGTTTATGATAACCAAATCTGCATTTCTGAAAACCTCTAAACTAGATTTCGGAAAAGTTTCTATATACTTCATGTCAGAAGAGTAAATAACTTTTTTGTTATTTACATTGAAATAAATACCGAAGGTCTGAGTTGTATGAGGTACAGGAAAATAAAACGCTTCAATTTTACCTATTTTGAATTTCTCAAACGGATTTAATTTAACAATATTAAATTTTCTTTTTATAATTTCATCGTGCATGATTTTATTTTTTTGCATAAGATATAAGACCGATTTCTCAACATAAAAGTTGACTGGATCTGGTGAATTTTTAAATTCGACAATCCCAGCACAATGATCTATATGG
>JAUWXZ010000054.1 GCA_030616125.1 Candidatus Aenigmatarchaeota archaeon | reverse complement strand
GGAGCGAGGCAAGCTCGCTCCCCCCTCAACAAAGAGAGTTTGTATCTGATTATTCGGGCTCAAGGATTAAACGCTTTCAAACTTTCTCTATTATCTTACCAAATTTAATCCATAACTCCAAGAAAAGAGACCTGAAAAACTGAAAATCCTTACCCCCGACTATACACAATTTCAAAGGAAAATCTATTCTCTTTCGGTCGGTCGTTGATTGGCTCGGTCGACCCTCGTCGCCCCCACCAAAATTTGGTGGGGTGCTCCTTGCTCGCCAATCTGCGACCTCCCTTTGGTTTGTTTGTTTGGGCTGGATTTATTCGTAAAAACAGGCTTTTCGCCTGTTTTTGAGGTGCTCGGTCGCTCGCTTCGCTCGCGACCTCGCCCTTATTTTATATTCAAAAATGGGGTTTCTAAAGGTGAAATCCTTAAAAATTTCGCCTTTTACGAGGAATGTAAAGTTGACATTCACTTGACATTCCCGAATGTCAACTTTTTTAAAACTTGTCGTTAGGTTGTCGTTCTTAGAACGACAAGTTTTTGCCCTTCTTAAAAGACCAGAAACTATCTATTTCTTCTTTTTTTTACACCAGCTTTCATAAACAATTTTAGCAGTATCTTTAATAATAGATTTCCTTAATTTTGATCTTGAATTTAACAATCTAAGTTCATGAATTGGCTTTGATAAAGTACTCCAGATAGATTGATTCTTTGTTAAAAATTGTAGCAGTAAAATTCTTTTTTCTTTTTCCAAACGCTTATCTCGAACACAGATTAAAATTTGTTTAAATGTTTGATTATTGGCTAAATCTTTCAAGGCTAGTTTATCCGCGAGGTCGTTTAATCTATTTATCGCTTTTTCTAAATTCTCTTTGGAATTATTTCGGGGATTAACAATAATTTTCAAATGCTCATCGAATATTTTCTGTTTTTTTGCCTGAATATCTACTCCATTCTGTTGATCCTGTAATAAATCTTTGACTAATATATCAATAAACTTATCTAACAAAACAAAAACATCCAAAGATGACCATATAGATTCTTTCTTAATCTTCCAAGGGTCATTTAAAAGAATCTTTTTAAAAACTTCTGGTCCATTTCTATCTATTGTGATTTTAGCCATATTTTGTAAAAAAACTTCCTTTTGATCGTCGAGTAATGATTTCCAATGTTCAATTACTTTATCACTGCTTATAAATGTATCAAGAAATTCAGAAATATTAAATGAACCATCCATAAATATATTTGAGAGATTCGTGATAGCTTGACCCATTTGTGTTTTATCTGTAAGTTGTACCAAATGTGATATACTATCTGGAATTAGCTTTTTAATAACCGATTCTGAAGAACCCTTTAAATCAGCTAACAACTCTTGATCTGGATTAATATATCTACTAAGAAAATCCTCACTTAAAATACCCTTCTCGGCAGAACCAGCAAAGCCCAAAAAATAAAAGAAAACATCTACAGAATACCTCAGTACGAAACGCTGATCATGAAAAGTCGGTTCGGTTTTTACTAAAGAAAAGAATCCAGTAAAACGTTGTTTTAGTCGACTTTTACTTTGGTCGGTTTCAAGTCCTCCAGTATTTTTTAACTGCTCTCTCTCAAGCAACGCATATCGAGAAGGTTGTTTGGCATATTCATAAAACTCGCCAGCAAATTTTTCCTGAATAAGTAATACTTTAGCTAATAGCGATGGATTATCATTAACTTCTTTTAAATTATTTAACATCTTCTTTGATTTATCTTTGTCGTCTTTGACTTTTTCCAAAGATTTTATTCTGGATTCGATGCCCCTCAGAGCAAAATTGAGTATTTTTGTAAATCTCTCGATTTCTCTAGGGTTCCTTTCTAAAAAATTGCTCATCAAATTAAAGATCTTGTTTTCAGAATTCTTGTCTATTCCCTTAATTTCACTTAAATGATGCCTCATTAGCTGTGATGCATAACTTGAATCAATTGGAGGCAACTGCCAATAGACATTAAAAAGCTTCTGCAGGAATCGTTTACCTTCAAGAATTTCTTCTGTCTCGGTTGCTTCTTTATCCAGAGTATCCCCAGGCTTAAATACAGGTTTTACTTCAAGCTTTTTTCCTATATATCTTTCTAGCACCGAGTGATCGCCAGTAATAACGTAACTAACCTTTGGTGTTTTAAAAAAAGTCTTTAGGGTATCTAATACCAACTTGACCCCTTCCGGCGTACAACGATCCAGATCATCAACGAAAATTACTACTTTTTTGTGACCTTTGAGAATAGTTAAAAATAATTCTTCGAAATCGTCCACGGAGCTTACCTTGCCACTTTTCTTTTGAAATTGAAACAATCCTGGAGCAAATATTAAAGTAATTATAAATGCCAATACTCCGCTTAGAACTCGATTGTTTTTTATAGAATCTATTAAGCTTAAATAAAGAAATTTAAAAGACTGGAAAATTGCTGAGTTAGTTACCTTACTATGAATGAATATTACTATAATAACTAACGAAGTTAAAAGAAAGATCAATTTAAAAAATAACCTAAAATTGAAGCTCGTCCTGCTTTCATCATAACTCAACCTATCTAGAATTCTTCTCTTGCTCGGAAGATATTTAAAAGAACCGGAGAAGAATTTAGATTCTAATTTCTTTTTCAAGGTTTTAAGAAACGCCCTTCTGAGCGTTTCGGCGTCTTGGGTATATTGCCAGGGATTAAACAAAACCACATTGAAACCCTTGCTGATTAATTTGGGTTTTAGGCGGTCTAGTAGATCCGTTTTACCTTCACCCCATTTACCGGAAATAGCAAATATGTATCCCTCAGAATGATTACCAAAATTTTTTTCTATTTCATTTGCAATATCAATTGCATGTGGTTCTCTATTGAGAATATCTCGTCTTTTTTTGACATCTGGACTTTTCCCAATCTTTTGTAGTGTCTCTTTAATCCATTCTTTCAATTTTTTAAAATAATTTGGAAATATTTTCATAATTTTTCTTAATTTTTTCTTCCATAAGTAAAGGTTTATCTATCCATTAGAATTAAAACGTTTCTTTAATATTCTCAATGTCTTTTTTAATTTTTTCATCTTTACTATATTCTTTAGAAATTTTCCCATAAGAATAAATTGCCGTCGTATGATCCCTTCCACCTAATTTCCGCCCAATTTTTGGAAAAGAAATGCCTAATTGGTCCCTCATCAAAAAAACTGCTACCATTCTAGGAACTACGAATTTCTTTTTTCTTCTTTTTCCAGTAAGATCATCTGTTTTTATACCATAATAATTTGCGACTATATTTATTACAGAGCTCATTGACTTTCTACTTATTGGTTTCCTTTCCATAGATCTTCTCTTAATCAAAGAGGGGAGTTTCTTTTTCTTTTTCCATGGTTTTTGGTGAAAACAATCATAACACAAAACCATCAAATTGTTGAGATTATGATCTCTTTTGTTATTTAAATGCCGGACATACAAATCTTTTCCGTATTTCTCATAACTTTCTTGCCTTGAGATATGACAAAAAATGCACTGATAATTAGCTTTTTGAATAGCCTTTTCTCTATTACCTCCAAAAAATTTTTGATCGGAGCGAGTCCTCATTCTTTCGATAATTTCTGGCCTTTTATAATATTCTTTTATGTATCTTCGCTCTCGCTCTTTTCGTTTTCTTATATTTCTCATCCGCGAAGCCTTTTGTATCGACTTAAAAAGCTCTGTTTTGGGATAACATCTTCTACAATATCCGTAAGAGTGATGCTTTATCGTTCT
>JAUWXZ010000038.1 GCA_030616125.1 Candidatus Aenigmatarchaeota archaeon | reverse complement strand
GGTAAGGTTGTAGACAAGTTTGTTGGGGCTTTGCCCGAATCTGCTGTAAAACAATGGTTGGAAAAAAATATTTAATGAGAGTTTTTTAGTTAAAGATTGCAATTTTCTATTATGAAAAAGGTATTTTCAGTCTGTCCCTATTGTGGAGTAGGGTGTGGAATAGAACTTCAAGTTCAGAATGGAAAAGTTATCAAAGTCTTACCTCAAAAGGATCATCCTATCAATAAAGGCAGATTATGTATAAAGGGTTTAACCCTAGAAAAGTTTATCAATTCCCCTGAAAGATTAAAACACCCTTTAATCAGAAAAGATGAACAACTTAAGAAAATTTCTTGGGACAAAGCTATAAACAAAATAGCAAAAGAATTTACAAGAATAAGAGACACTTATGGAAAAAATTCTATTGGCTTTTTTGCTTCCACTAAATGCACAAATGAAGAAAATTATTTGATTCAAAAATTTGCTCGTGTAGTAATAGGAACAAATAACATTGATAGTGCTAGCCGCTTATGTCATGCCCCTACTATTTCTGGTTTATATGAAATTCTTGGACGTTCAGCAATGACAAATTCTTATGAAGACTTAGCTCAAGCTGATTGTATAATTATTTTTGGAGACAATCCAGCCATTACACAACCTATTGGTTTTGAAAAAATGTTGGAATGTAAAAAACATGGAGGAAAGATAGTTACAATTGATGTAAGAAAAACAGAAACTGCAGATAAGACTGATAATTTTATACAGATAAATCCAAATACTGACATAGTTTTTGTTGCTGGTTTGGCAAAAACAATTATTGAAGAAAAGCTAGAAGATAAAAATTTTATAAAAAATAGGACAAGGGGCTATAAAGAATTTCTAAAGAGTTTAGAAAAATTTGATTTTGAAAAAATTTCTAGGATAGCTGGAGTAAAAAAAGAAAAAATAAAAGAAGTTGCCTTATTGTATGCTAAAGCAGAGAAGTCAGCAATAGTTTTTGGGATGGGAATCACTCAATGTCAAAATGGAATGGAAAATGTCTTAGCTCTAGCCGACTTGGCTTTATTAACTGGAAATTTTGGTAGAGAGGGAACTGGCGTAAATCCTTTGCGTGGATGCAATAATGTTCAGGGAGCTTGTGATGTTGGTTGTTTACCAAATGTCTATCCAGGCTATTCTTCTTTGACCGAGGAAAATATCAAAAAATTCGGAAGAATATGGGAAGTTAAAGATTTACCAATAGCAAAAGGTTTGACCGAGACCGAGATTATAGAGGCCATACCAGAAAGAATCTTAGGTTTGTACGTGATTGGACAAAATCCTTTACTTTCCCTTCCAAATTTAAATAGAGTAGAAAAAAATTTTGAGAATTTAGAATTTTTAGTCGTTCAAGATATTTTTTTAACAGAAACAGCCAAGCTTGCAAATATAGTTTTGCCTGCAGCATGCTTTACAGAAAAAACAGGAACTTTTACTAGTAGTGAGAGAAGAGTTCAATTAATCAGAAGAGCAGCGAATGCCTCAGGAGAAGCTCTAGAAGATTGGCAAATAATAAAACTATTGGCAGAAAAAATGGAATTTAAAGATCAGTTTGATTTTAACTCGGCAGAAGAAATTTTCAAAGAAATGAAAAAAGTTATACCTCAATATTCTGCAATAACCTACAAAAAACTTGGGAAGCAGGGGATTCAATGGCCTTGCGACAAAAAACATCCTCAAGGAAAGAAAATTTTGTTTGATAAGGATTTCGGTCCTCCTGGAACAAAGGCAATCTTTTATCCAATTTCTTGGGTTGGGCCAGAAACTTTAAATCATGTATATCCTTTCACTTTAATTTCCCATAGAGTCTTAGAGCATTATAACACTGGAACGATGACGAGAAAGGTCGATTTATTAAATAGAAGCAAACCAGAAGCTTTAGTTGAAATAAGTAAAGAAGATGCAGAAAGTCTAAAAATAAAAAATGGAGAAAAAGTAAAGATTCTTTCCCCCTTTGGTGAGGTTGTGATAAAATCTAAAATTAGCAATAGAGTAAAGAAAGGAATTATAGCTGTACCGAATCACTACACAGAAACAAGGGTTAACAAACTAACAGGTTCAACTTTAGATCCTGTTTCAAAAATTCCTGCATTTAAATATTGTAGAGTAATAATAGAAAAAATCTAACATTGACCAGATCCAGAAGAACCAGAATAACTTTCAGAAAATCCTGTTGCGGCCTGAGCTTCATTCAATTTTTGAGCACAAACATCGGGCTCTTCTTCAAATCCGCAACAAAGTAAGGTTTTAACTGCTTCAGCTGATCTTCCACCAAAATCAAATTCGCTTACTCTCTCACCATTCAAAATTAATGTCGGCGAACCCGTCACACCATATAGATTTTGCAACTCAAAGTCTTCTTTTGCATATTCCACACCTTTACTTGGATCTTCCATACAGTCTTCTAATTTTATCTGATCTATTCCAACTGAATCTAAGCAATTTTCTGTTTCGTCTTTCTTAATAAAACAATCAATATAATCCCAATATTTTTCCTTCTGCTCTTCTCTTATGCAAATTTGCCTTAGATTTTCTGTTGCTTCTTTTTCTCCGTGCATGGAAACTACTTTATTGTCTTGCACAGAACCTATGTATCTTATTTCAATATAATCTTCAAGTATAGTTGAAACTTCAACCAATATTCTTTGCATTTGTACGCCAAAAGGACAATATGACACCACAAAAGCCTGCAATACTGGAGTATCTTTTTTAGGGACATCTTCACAACTCATTTCAGTTTGTTGTTGCTCTTCAGGTTCTTTTGGTATTTCTTCAGATGTATCTAAAGGTTGTGACAGAAATAGATAAGAACCGTCCTTTGTAATATAGGCAGCTACAGTTTGACCTTGGTAAGATGCGGTTACTTTATAAAGCCCATTAAATTCTTCCACAGAAACTAAAGATACGCTAGACTCTGGTTGAACCAAATTATTATTTATATAGTCGATTGCTATTTCCGCTGCTTGATCTTTTGACAATCCTCCAACTGCTCTACCAGTTATACTAAAACCCTTGTATAAGGATACAACCAAAATTATTACTAGAACAAGAGTAGAAACCATCCATATGTTTATCTTCGGTAGTTTAATTTTTATTTTCTTCTCTTCTTCGGCCATACAAAAAACTTCGATCTTAAAGTTTAAAAATCCAATCGGTTGGCGCAAATTATAGACTATTTATATATTTTAGCCAATTCTAATACTAATAGCAATTCTTACGCATAACCCTAAGAAAAAAAGAAATCTTTTTAAATACTTATTCTTAATACTTTTTAGGCGAGCTAGTCAGGTAGCTTCGCTTCTGTATCAAAGCAGAAGTGAGGAAGTTCTTCCCATCCATTAAGGTGCTGAAAAGTAGGCTGAGAAGTCTGTACCAGAATCAGAAACGTAATCTCTTTACCTCGCTAATAATGATAGAAATTGAATTGAGGTTGAGAAGAATGAAACGTATCTTGGTATGCCTAGGATGCAAGCTTAAAAGCGCTTAGACAAATGCTACCAAAACAAAAGGGAGGCTATGGTTAGCACGCCTTTTTATTTTCTTAAAGAAAATTATTTAAATTCACAAGCTAATTTTATACCATGGTCAGTAAAGACAAAGTGTATATGCCAATGGGTACTGGTGGACTTATAAGATATACAGAAGAAGAAAAGCCACTGATCAAACTCAAACCAAATCATCTTATTGGTGTAATAGTTGCAATTATTGTTTTTGAGCTTAGTATAAGAATAATTTAGATTATAAATTCTAGTTAGTGATGAATTGAAAGTTTATTTAGGTACTGCAGGCATACCAATTTCCTCTAAGGAAAGAAGTACTTTGGGAGGGATTAAACATCTAGCAGAAATTGGACTGCAGAGCATGGAGGTACAGTTTGTTCGTAGAGTTGGGATGAGCAATCAAATGGCCAAAGATGTTGGAAAACTTGCAAAAGAGTTAAACATCAAGCTTTCAGTTCATGCTCCATATTACATTAATCTTTGTTCTCAAGAAAAAGAAAAATTAGAAGCGAGCAAAAAAAGAATTCTAGATTCTTGTGAAAGAGCAAATTTTATGCAAGCTAGTCCTGTGACTTTTCATCCTGGTTTTTATGGAAAATTAACTTCTGAGCAAGCATTTCAAGCAGTAAAAGAAGCTTGTGATGATTTGGTTGATAGGATGCAGAAAAAAGGAATAGAAAATGTTAAGCTTGGTCCAGAAATAATGGGAAAACAATCTGCTTTTGGAACAGTAGAAGAAACAGTTAGGATTTGTAAAGAAGTTAAATGCTGTGTTCCAGTTGTGGACTGGGCCCATATAAATGCAAGAACTGGAGGAGGTTTGAGAACTCAAGCAGATTTCTCAAAAATTTTTGATGAGTTTAAGCCTTTAAAATTAGAGCATTTGCATACCCATGTGACCTGTGTCGAATTTTCTCTAGTTGAGGAGGGGAAAGGAAATGGAAGATATCATTTACCTCTAAAAGCAAAAAAACCAGATTTTGAACCTTTGGTAAAAGAAATTTTAGGAAGAAAACTTAACATTACATTAATTTCAGAATCTCCGATTTTAGAAAAAGATGCGCTGGTCTTGAAAAAAATGTTTGAGCAGCATGACTACAAATTTTGAGTTACCAGAACAGCTTGGTAGATTTACAGAAAAGATAAATGTAAAATTTATAGGTTTTTGGGTGTTTGTTTTATAAAAAGGAAAGCTTTTTAAATATAACTTCCTATTTTTTTATAGATAGAAATGGCAGAGGAAATGGAACACATAAAAGACGAATTAGTAGAAACAATTGCGCTAGAGTTGTATCGTGAAGAAGGGAATGCAGTGCCGCATGTGTTTGCTAGTAATTTTGCTGATGAAATTATTAAAAGAGCGTCATCGGGGAAGGTTAAAAAAAGTGACATAGTTGGAGCTAATTCTTATAGTGTATTGGACAATGTTCTTCAATCAATTAGAGATTCTGGATATAATAGAGTTTCTTTAAAAATGGATGAAACTGGAAAGCTACTTTTTATAAATAATACCGGATATCACGTAAGACCTGAAGAAAGGATCCAAATAATTTAAGACTATGCATATTCTGGTGAGTCGAATTTAGGTATAATATCTAAAAAGAGTAAGTGTACAGGATATGCAAAACAAATTTTACCTTTTGAATATCTTTCAAGGTGTGCTTTACTTAATTCTCTTCTTTTTCCAAAAAGTCTTCGATTCTTCACCTCTAACTGAATTCCTTCTTTTCCATAAAGGATTGTATAATCTCCAGTTTTTCTAACTTTTTCAAGAACGTTGCCGCCATCCAATAATTCATATGCATAAACAAATTCTGCTTTTCCGGTAGGATCATTTCTATAACGCCCCTCTTTATTTCTTAAACTTGTTTCATATTTTTCTACAATTCCACTAAATCTTCTTAAAAGATATTCAACATAACCATGCGGGTTATCCTTTCTAACTTTCACACTATTGTAGAGAGAAACACCCATATAGAGATTACAAAGGGTTATTTGAAGTAAATGTAAATCCGCAGCAATATCATTTGGCTTTGGCAGATTACCTCTTGTTATAATGTCTGGATCAGTTTGAAATAAAGGTATTTTTTTTGTTTCTAAAATGAGAGAAATTCTATCATCAATAAATTTAGGCATCTCAGATGAACCTCTCATCCTTTCCATGAAATTTTCGCATTCTGTTATTGTGTTTTTCCCTAATGCAGCAAGTTCTTGAACACATTCAGGATTTCTTTCTTTTACCAAATAAAGAAGAGGTGACATAGACCTAATTTCTTGTCCAAAATATTTTTCTTCATCAATTGTGCTAAGACCCATAAAGACCCTTCTGGCAATTATATGTTTGGATATATTATTAAATCTTTTGGTAATCGAAAGAAAAAAGTAGTTAAGTACGAGATCTAGAATCATTGTACCTCTGAAATCCTCCGAAGAGAACTTCGAAACACTGTAGCCGAAGCTACTGAACCTAAACTTCCTCCTTAACTACAATATTAAAAATAGTTTAATTGATTTACAAGTTTATTTTTTTTTTAAATAAAGATTTTAATAGTTAATGATTAAATACTGTTTATGGTTTATATCAACGAGGAAAAATTTATTTCTGAGCTTGATTCTTTTGCTGAAGCTATGACCACTCGTATGAATAAAATATTTGCTAAGAAAGAA
>JAUWXZ010000024.1 GCA_030616125.1 Candidatus Aenigmatarchaeota archaeon | reverse complement strand
GAACTGCTTGTATCTTTCGGGGCTGTCAAAGGATATAGTGAGATATGTTATGGAGTTTTTTAATTCCTTGTCGAACTTCTTCCAGCTGAATAAAAACTGGCCGCCGTCCAAAACCGACAGTCTGCGTTTCTTTGCCAGTCTCATAAATTCCAATTCACTGCGAAAACCGGTGACCCTTGCTTGGTAGAATCTGTTGTTCGGAATGCTGGAGGACAGGATTTTATGCAAGTCCCCTGTAATTCTGCCCACTGTAAACCTTTTCATAAATTATAGTTGATGGGCATTTGATAAAAGCTATCCCAACAGTTTCAGAATTCGCTTGACACACTTGTCGATGTTTTTCTCCACATCATGCTCCCAGAATCTGATGACTTTGTATCCGTTCCTTTTCAATGTTTTGTTCACTTTCCTGTCCCTTTCTACATTCTTCTCTATTTTCGGCAGCCAGAAATCTTTCTTGGTTTTTGGCTCCCTATAACACTTTGGACATTTGTGCCAGAAACACCCGTCTATAAAGATTATTGTTTTTTTATCTTTGATTAAAAAATCGGGTTTTCCGAAAATTTTTGGGTATCTTCTGAATTTTACACCTGCTTTTTTCATTTCTTTCGCAAGCAGATTCTCCATTTTGGTATTCGTTGAACGTATCCTGCTCATCACCCAGCTGCGCTTTTTCTTTGTAAAGACATCGGTCAAAAATTTCACCTTTTATCTTGGGGAAATACTTTCCTTGTCAATTTTCTAAATTCTTCATTAACAGTAAGATTCCAAGCCTTCATCCTACTATGCCAATGTTTAATTTTTACAAAACTATCCCAGTCAATTTCAAGGATTTCTTTTAGATTTAAATCTTCATCCAAAATAACAATAATAACATAATCAAAAATTTTCATATCCCGCCTATCTGAGCCTTTTGGTTCTAACCCGTAAAACACCCCCGTAGTTTTGTTGGGAAGTGTGACTGTTTTTATGTTGTATGTTTTTCCATTTCTACTAATAGCATCAACATTCTGCGTACCTTTAAGAACCAACTGCAGTTTTGGTTCATTAGGTGTTGAATTATAAACTTTTGCTGCAAGAAACTCCCCCCTATCGCCAATAATGTTTTTTGTTCTTACAAGATTTCTTATTTTCAGTTCTTTCAGAATAAGTGAATACCACGGCCACAGTTCTTCATCAGTTATCGATTTTATATCTATTTTTTCTGGAAATTTTATATAAAAATTTGGTTTGGTTGTTAATGTAGGAGAAATCCCATTCGTGCTTACGATTCTTCTCTTTTTAGCAGCCAATTAAATCACCTCATCAAATATTACTTATGTTATGATAAAAGTAAAAATAATTTGTTTGGTATGGCTGTCTGTAAGGGTTGCGGCAGGGAATTCGCCCTGCCCAAAGATTACTGGGAGTACTGTTATGACTACTGGCAAAAGCACAAATCGAAGTTTGGATACGTCTAATTTATCGCCAAATTTAATTTTGCATCTAGAGATAAAAATATTATTTTAAGTGTTCTCTTATCCTTAAAAGCAAATCGATCATGTCATCTATTTTAAATTTATCAAGTTGTTCCACATGATCCAAATATTCCATAATGTAATGTGCCTTTTTATTTGCCTCGCTAATAAAGGGACCCACTAATTTTAGAAATTTATCAACCGATACTTCATCGTGTTTGAAATCTTTTTTGCAATTTTTAAGACTTCCCACCATAGGACCAAGACCCAGTGGTCTTTTATTTTTTTCATCCCACCATATTTCTTCTCTCTTGGTTCCAAATTTTTTTCTGAGTACATTATAAAGCAAGTTTTCGACCATTTTTCTTGCAAGAAGAAGTGTTGCATTAGGCAATCCGTATGTATATGCTCTGTTCACCTCTGATTCCAATTTTGAATAAAACCCCTCCGGATACCTGTTCCTAAAATCGAGCAAAATTTTTGGTCTAGGAGGAACTATAGACACTTTTGGTATTTTCTTGATAACTTTTATTTCTGAGATTTTTCTTTTTACCTTCTCGGATTTTCTCTTCCCCTCCAATGATTTTCTTGACACTTTGAAAAAACCTAGGGATTCCAAACAGAACTCGATAAGATGCTTAAATGCATCGTTGGTAATGAGCCCCTCCCTTGTGGTGGTATCTTTTAACTCTGGGTTATCTTTTCTTGATACTGTAATATATCCAAACACTTGATCATTTCCTGGACAAAGGCTTGGTTCAGGAACTCTCAGTTTGTCTAGTTCCAACCAATCGTTTTCTGGATCGCCGTAAGGTTTCACTCTGAAAAAATCCCTATAAATTTTTATTCCACCCCATTCACCAAGGAAATCATTCAAGTCATCTTGGAACGGTTTGTCAAATTTATGTATTTCATATTGACTAGGCCCCCTATAGAAAAAGTAATAGTTAAATTTTAATGGTCCGCATGTATATTTCGGTTTTTTCCCTTTCGAAGAAGCAAATACTTCTTTTCCGATCCAGAATTTGTGTGTCACAGTTCCGTCTCTCTTTAGTTCAGATGAAACCCTATATGTTGCAAATTTTAGGAACCTATTTTCAAGAGAAATGCTGTCAACTTGCGGAAATTCTTTACAAATCATATCAACAGAAAATTTTGCGGGGCCGGCTACCGGAGGAATATTTGACTCTATATCTATTTTCAACTTTAAAAGTTTTTCTAAATTCCATCCTTCTTTTAAAGGTTCTAATATAATTTCTAACCCGTGATCTTTTACATTTTTTTCGAATGATTCAGAATCATTTTCAACTTTTTCGAACAAAGAACTAGGTTTTTCATATTTTTTCCAGTCAAATAGTATACGAAATCCTCTAGGCACGTCCTTAGGATAAGATGTGACAATGGTATGTTTTGATAGATTTTCTAAGGCAAATCTTGCAATCCCCTTACTTCCAAGTTTCTGTCTATTAAATCCTTTAGTAAAAGGCGATACTTCTTTATCATCGGTAGCGGCCACCATCCAGCTGTTTTCAAATTCATGTACTGTCATCCCACTGCCGTCATCTTTTATAATTAATTTACCATCGCCATTCCTGATACCCTCGAAAAATAATTCTACTTTAGTCGCATCAGCGTCCCAAGAATTTTTTATCATCTCTAAGATGGCTATATTGGGGTTGGATATAGATTCCCCTCCCCATATCCTTACCGCCCTCCCGCTGGTTTTAAAGAAAAATGGTTTTTCTTTTTTTAAATCCATAGCACTTAATTAGAAATAAAATCTTTGCTTTATAAAAGTTTTTTTAAAACATTTTTCAATTCCTTTTTATTTTTAAAGAATACACCCCAAACACGCATCGGACTAATTTCCTTGATCCCTTTTCTCAATGCTTCTCCATATGTTTCTACCGCCTTCTTGGACCCCTCGCTATTAGTTATGCCTATAAAATAGGTTGCATTGATGAGACCCGCTCTAACTATATCTCCAACCAGTTGTTTTCTGGCATCAGTGGTTAATTCTATTTCTATTACAACGGATCCCTTCTCTCCGATAAGCAGAAAATCTGGTTGGTAAAATAATTTCGGTTTTCTGCTCAGTAAAAGTCTTTTATTCTCTATCATCCTGTACCCTCTTTCACGAGCAACAATTCTTATGATCTTTTCTGCTTCACCAGTTCTGCTCATTAAATAGAGGTATTAAATAGAAACTAATTAAATTTTAATAAAAATTCAAAAAACAAAGCAGGAGCGATTATTCTTTTAAATAATTGTATTGGTATAAGCTTCTTAGGCTTAATAAATTCAGCTATAGATTTAACTGCTTAGCATTATTTTCTTTTAAGCATTCAATTCTGGTAAGTTTACTAAAGCAAATTTTTCGTTTAATATCATTTTTTATTTTTATCGCATTTCTCTTTGTATTCGCAAAACCTGCACATCCACCCCATATCCGAATCTTCCTTTGCTTCAGAAGATGGCAGTATGTTTTCTGTCAAATCTTTGTGAAGAGTTTCAAATCTTTTTGATATTATTTCACTTTCTCCCTCGTTGAAGTTTACTTCGAACACCTTGGTCTTAAGGCTTCCCTTGTCAACATAGACTATCAGCCCATTGTGGACGCCTATGGCATGCATGTAGAACTGGAGCTGCATCACATGCCTTTTCTCGGGTTGTTTGACAAGCTTAATCATCCTGTGGGATTTAACTTCGACCAGCACGTTCTTGCCACTCTCTTTTATAAGAACCAAATCGTCTACCCTCCCAGAAACTAAGAAATCTTTTATGTTGATTTTGAATGGGATCTCGGCTTGGAGTAATTCGACTTCGGGCGTTCTCTCACTTTTTAATACTTCAACAATAAAATCATGCAAAATATTTCCGACTTCAAAAACTTTCAGCAAATCTGGCTCCACTTCATGAGGATACTTGTAGGAATACCATATCTTTCTCAGACAGCTTCCAATTTCAGAAGGATAGTATTTGCCTATTTTCTTTGCTCTGAATCCCTTGGAGATGTGCTTGTCTATCAGATTATTGAAGTCTATCATGATAATTACTTATTATAATTTAGAGACTATTTGAAAAGAATATACTTTTAAGAAAATAATAAAAACAATTTAAAAGTTTAAAATTTATAGTTAAAACATGCTTTCAGAAAAAATATTGGAATATTTAGAAAAAGATATCTCGGGTTATTCACCAGTATCTGTTCCAATTTCTCCCGATCTTTCTCTGAAAATGATGAATCCTGAAGGAATAAAAACAATTTCAATCGAAGCTGACGGTCCAAGAAAGCCCAAAAGAAAATTTTATGGATATAAAGAAAAGGCAGAACAGCTTGCAAAAGAAATTTTAGGTAAAAACCTAAAACAAGATAAAAGAGTTTCTTCATTTTACAGAGCAGAAAAACAACTAGAAAAAGCAAAGCTAAGTGTTAGTTATTTTGAGCCACGGAACTTAGGTAAATGTTCTGTGGGTGAGCGCGCTCATATAAGAATAGACGTTGAAAAGAACGAAATTTCAAGCGAATTAAAAGCTGTAATTGAAAAATTAGATTCAATTTCACTTTAGTTTATCATCCCATTTTCCTTCTTCAGCTACAGAACACAAACATAGAAATCGTATTAGATGGTCCTGATAGTTTGTAGCTGTATGTATGTCCCGGAGAACAACCAGAAATGGTAATTTCTCCTATGTGACCAGCTTTAATATCAACTGGATTGCAAGTACCACTGCATGACTCAGATATTGGTGTACATTCAAGAGAAGAAGAAGATAAATCCTTTGTTCCATCATTTCTCACAGTAAATGTAATAACTCCATCTGAACATGTACCATCTACAAACCCTATGATAGAAGCGGTTTTGGCTGTGAATACCCCACTTATAAATAAATAAGCTAAACCAGTAAACAGAAAGTCTAGAACAAACCAAACAACTAACATTACAAGGCCCACTATCAAAAGCCTTTCTGCAAATTTTCTATCCCTATCCTTTAAGAGAAAATACCCGATTACTCCACCTATTATAGTCAAAAAAATAGGAAGTAAATACCATAATCTGCTTGGTTTTTTCTTTCTTTGTGTTTCTTCTGCTGTTGGTGATTTTGGAGCTTCAGCTAAGACTTCATCAACTAAGTTTGGATCGTGACCAGCTTTAGCAAGGGATTTTTTAATCGCTTTGGGTGTGTAACCAGCTTTTAACTGATCCCTTATCCAATTTTTGATATCAACCATATTACTTATTTTGGGAAAATTTAAATAAGTTTTTATACAATTTTACTGTTCCATTTTCCTTCTTCAATCTCCTTTATTATTTCTTTACCTTTTTTTCCTTCTACCAAAATTCCAGCCATTGAGTTTGCAGTTCCAACAACTTGTTTTACAGCAGCTTTTAGGTCTTTAGCAAGCAATTCATCCATCTTAAGCTTAGCTATCTTCACAGCTTGTTCAAATTTTAAATCACCTAAAACAGTTTCTTCTTCTGGCTTAGGTTTTGATGTTTCTTCAACTGGCTTTCCTTCTCCACCTTCAACAGGTGCTTCTGCAGTCTCTTCAGGTTTAGCAAGAGCCGCTTTTTCAATTCCGAGTTCTTTTTTTATCAAGCTAGAGACTGGAGGAGTTCCAATTAAAATTTTGTATTCTTTTGTTTCTGTATCAATTTCAATCTTTACTGGAACTTGCATTCCTGCATATTCTTTGGTTTTTTCATTTATTTCTTTAAAAATTTCTCCAACATTCAATTTTAACATAGATAGTTTTGGAGCAGATCCAGGGCCAGGTGCAGCCTTCCCACCTTCTATTAAAAGTTCAAGAGTCTCTTTTCCCATAATTTTTCAACTATAAAGTTTTTCTTCCGTGGGTTCTGCTATATCAGGAGCATAGGCCATTTTTGGAAAAGCCATTCCTCGACGCTTAAATCTCATATGTTTTCCATCAACTATCATCATGTTATATTCGGTTTGGTGGGGTGATTTTTTCAATGGTATACCTAAGTCCCGGATCACTTCAGGGTATGGTAATTTTTTAGGATTTCTTTTATAAAATATCACAACCTCAACGCCTCTTCTTATCGCATTTCCAATTTCTACAATAATGCCATCCTCACCAGGAACTGGCTGTAAAAAATCTCGGTTCCAAGAACCAATAAAAGTTATTTTAGACTTACTTTCTCTTATTGCCATTTCACCAATATCCCCACAAGGATCGTCCATAAGAGGTCTTCTTACCCTACCTGACGACTTGCCTGATAAAAAACTTCTAAGACCCATAGTCTCTAATTAATTCTAAAAGTTTAAATCATTTCTTTGCTTTTTCTAAAATTTTAACAAACTCGACACTAATTGTAATTGGAATTGGAACAGCAACCTCTAAAGGTTCGATTGTAATTTCCCTTTTTACCTTATAATATTTCACAACTTTTCCTTTAGTTGCTTTGAATGGACCACCAATGACTTCTACCAAGTCATTGACGTTCAGCTCAACCTCTGCTTTTTTTGGATGCAGAAAATTTTGTATTTTTTTAAGTTCAATGGGAGTTTTCATTATTCCTCGAACATGGGGAACTGCTTTAACGGCCTTTTCTATATCCCTGAGATCACCTTCAACAAAAACATAGCCTCTTATTTCTTCAGGATGCACAACTGCTTGAATAGAAAGCCCCTGAGTTTTAATTTTTGCTGCAATTGAATCTGCAACTATGTTTTCTCTTCCAACAACTGTTTTAATAGTGTAAATCATTTTATCATCCAATTAAAACAGAGCCCAAATAAAAAATGAAACCAATCATTCCAATAAATAAAATACCAAAACCGACTATTCTTAGTGTAGATGAAAAGTCATCCTTATCCGGCTTTTTAGAAAGTTTCAATACTCTTATGTAATTTCCAAGTCTCTCTTTTATTTTCATGTATTCACTGTTATTCTATAAATTCTACTCCAAGAATTTTTTCTATATCTTTCTTTTTCTCCTTTGTCCATAATTTTTCTGGTCCGAATATTTGTGGAGATTTCACTCCAGTTACTATAAGCATTGCCCTTATAGAATTTCCTAAGGATTTGTCTATTGTACTTCCCCAAATAATTTTTGCATCTGTTGAAAGCTTTGTCGATACAGCCTCTACTATCTGTTGAGCTTCTCTGATTGTCATATCTGGCCCACCTATGACATTTATTAGTGCACCAGTTGCATTGTTAATATCAACTGTCAATAATGGGTTTGTTAAAGCCCTTTCAACTGATTCAAAAGCCCTATTTTCCGTATCACTTTCACCCATTCCAATCATCGCTAGTCCACCATTACCCATTACTGCCTTGATATCAGCAAAGTCTAAATTAACCAACCCAGGTTTGGTAATAAGTTCTGTTGTTCCTTTTACAGCATTGACCAAAATCTCATCACAAATTTTAAATGCAATAGAAAGGGAAACGTCAGGAACAATTTCTAAAAGTTTATCATTTGGAATTACAATCAAAGTATCAACAGCACCTTCCAGGTTTGCCAATCCTTCCCTTGCATTAATTGTTCTTTGCCTGCCTTCCATCGCAAAAGGTAAAGTTACAATTCCAACTGTCAATATTCCCATTTTTTTTGCAGTCTCTGCGATTACGGGCGATGCTCCAGTACCTGTTCCTCCTCCAAGTCCACAAGTTAAAAACAACATGTCCGCTTCTTTTAAAATTTTTTTGATTTCTTCTCTGTTTTCCTTTGCAGACTCCATACCAAGTTTATGGTCTGCACCAGCCCCAAGTCCGCCAGTGAGTTCTTTTCCAACCAAAAGCTTTTTATCAGCATCTGTGTAAAGCAAGTCCATTGCATCTGTGTTCACAGCAACAGTTTCTGCACCAGCAATGCCGATCTGCATAAGCCTTGTTATAGTATTATTCCCTGCACCACCAACACCAATAATTTTAATCCGTGTTTTTCTTTGCTCTAGAAGTTCTCTTAACTCTTCATCAATCTCTGTAGTTTCCACTTCTCTGGAAGGTTTTTCAATCAATTGTCTGACTCCCATAACATTCCCTTAATTATATTTCGAAAAATTAAAGATAAATCCTTTATTTAGCATACATATCGACAAATTTAATTGTTTCCAAATCTTTCATCCATTTT
>JAUWXZ010000021.1 GCA_030616125.1 Candidatus Aenigmatarchaeota archaeon | reverse complement strand
TTTTGTTTATTGCTAATATTTTTTACTCTGGCCAGAGTTAGATGTGGAGGTTTGACATCTCCTCCAATTTTTTCTTTGATTTTTTTACTTATCTCTTCAAGATTTTTTTCTTTATCATAAAGTTCTAGAGCTAAAACTCTGATATAAGTTTTGCTTGGTATTGTTTTTAAACCAGAAATAGTCACCTTAAATTTTCTAAATTCACTGCAGATTAGGTCTAAGTTTCTTTTTACTTCTTCTATTTTGTTTTCTTCAATTTCTCCCAAAAATGATAGACTCACGTGAAGATTGGTTGATTCAACAAGCTTACAGCTCATAGGTAAATTTTTAAATCTATCTTGAATGTTTTTTATTGGTTTTTTTAATTCTTCCGGGATTAGAATTCCGATAAAACATCTTACCATAATCTTTATTTATGTCAAGAAAAGTTAAAATTAATAAATACCTATATTTAATAAGGTGAAGTGATGGTTGAGACAAGAGTAAGAGCTTCAGATGTAGTCGGAAAAACTATAGTTAGCGAGGAAACTGGAAGAAAGTTTGGTGTTGTTAGCAATGTGGATTTTATCACAGAGAGTGGAGAACTTTTGAATATAGTTGTAGAACAACCAACCAAGCATTTGCAGGAATTGGGCCTAAAGGCAGATGATAGGGGAAGGCTGTTGATCCCGTTTAGCGCAGTTAAATCGATTGGAGATTTTCTAATAATCAGTGAACATGAGCTGATTTAAGCTATTATTTTCTCAAGTTCACAAGCATTGTGAACTATAAAATCTGGCTTGTGGGCTCTCAGCCCTTCCTCTGAATGATACCCATAGGTTACAACAGCAATGGGGATCCTAGCTTTTCTAGCGGCTATTATGTCACTAATTGTATCTCCAATGTAAATGCTGCTCTCAGGTTTCATCCACCTTTTTGTAATTTTTGGCATCTCCTCAACTTTGTCATGGATGCTAGTAAACTTATGGTCAATATATTGATCTATTCCAAGTTCTTTTGTTTGTTTTTCAACTAATACGGTGGGGTGGGCAGTGATAAGTAGGTTTGATTTTCCCTTTCTTTTTGAAAACTTCAAAACTTCTTCTATACCGCAAGCCATCTTAGGCACAAAGTAGAGGAGTTTGCTGGCTCTCAAATAAGATTTTATATATTCCTCATCAGGTTTTTTCGCCCCAACCGAACTAAGAAACTGATAGTATGAAGAAGATAGTGAACATTTAAACTCTTCTAAGCTTATGCCCCTTTTCCCATATTTTCTACGTAGAAAATAGTTTGATAAGAAAACAACTAAAAAATCATTTACGAGAATGGGTCCGTTAAAATCCCATCCAATGTCCGTTGGCGACCCATCTCTCCATAAATTCTCCTTGAGTGCTTTTAGCTCTTGGTCCATTTTACTTCCATCTTATTTGTTTTTTTGCTTTACACTTTTTTATGTTTGAAACCAAGGTACTTGATCTATTCTCCACTTTGGTAAGATCTTATCTTTAATTTTTGGGATTTTTTTGTGTTTATACGCTAATAGGCCAGTCCAAGCTATCATACTTCCACAATCACCACTGTAAACCTGAGGAACAACAAAAAAATTTGCCCCCCTTTCTTGGCACATTGTTCTTAACATTTCTTGTAACCTTTTGTTTGCTGCCACACCACCAACTAACAAAACATCTTCTTTACCAGTATGAGCTAAGGCTCTTTCAGTTACCTCCGTAAGCATAGCAAAACAAGTTTCTTGTATCGAGTAGGCTATGTCTTCAGGTCTGGCACCTCTTTTAAACTTTTCACCAGCAGCAGTAACTATTCCAGAAAAACTTAAGTCCATACCTTTTACTATATAAGGAAGCTCAACGTATTTTCCTTTTTTTGCTAGCTTTTCTATCTCAGGTCCTCCAGGCATTGGTAAACCCAATTTTCTTGCAGCTACATCTAGAGCATTTCCTATGGGCATATCCTCAGTTTCGCCAAAGATTCTGTAATATCCTTCAGCATAAGCTATTATTTGTGTATTGCCCCCAGAAAGATAAACTAAAACTGGATCTTTTGCATTAGTTTTTAATTTTCCAATTTCAATATGAGCACAAGGATGATTGACCGGAATTAAAGTTTTTCTGTATTTGTTTGCAAACTCTAAGGCAAAATTTGCTCCGACTAGTAGAGAGGGAGGTAAACCTGGGCCGGCAGAATATGAGATTATATCAATATTTTCTAAATTTAAATTCACTTTTCTTAATGCTTCCTCTAATATTTTCTTTTTAACCTTTTCATGGTGGTCTCTTGCTTCATGCGGCACAATTCCCTTTCCTAGAGAAGGTTTATAAGTACTTTTTTCATCAGCTAAAATTTCTTCATTTTCTGTAACAATTCCAATACTAAAAGTGTGAGCGGTTGACTCTATACCAAGGCATATTAATTTACTCATCAATATCTTGTTTGACTTAAAAATCAATAAATAGATTTTGCTAGATGACAAATATGAAAGATCACGAGTTAATAGAAAAACTTTTAGAAATTTCCCATTTTAGAGAACTTAACCCAGTTCAAAAAGAAGCAGTTAAAAAAGATTTACTTAAAGAAAGAAATCTAGTTATCGCAGCTCCGACAGCAAGTGGGAAAACTTTAATAGCAGAATTAGCGGCTCTAAATATTTTCTATAAAAAATTAGGAAAAACAGTCTACATAGTTCCTTTGGTTGCCTTAGCTTCAGAAAAGTTTAAGGAATTTAAAGAAAAATATCAAAAGCTTGGAATGAAAATTACAATTTCAGTTGGTGATCTGGATTCAAGCGATCCTTGGCTTACAAATTATGATTTAGTTGTTTGCACGACTGAGAAACTAGATTCTTTGATAAGACATGGAGCTGAATGGGTTAAAAATATCGGACTGATAGTCGCTGATGAAATCCACATGCTTAACGATACATCTAGGGGACCAACTCTAGAGATTACTTTGACGAGACTTCGGGAAATTGTTCCAAGAGCACAAATTCTCGCTTTAAGTGCAACAATAAAAAATGCTAAAGAATTAGCAAAATGGTTGGATGCTGAAGGAGTGATTTCTAAATGGAGACCTGTAAAACTCTATGCAGGAACAAGCTTTAATTCAAAAATAAAATTTTTAGAGAAAGAAGGCTATGAACTTCTTCCCTCCTTAGAACAAGAGGCAGGCATAGTTGAAAATACGTTAATGCTCAAAAAACAAGTTCTATTTTTTGTTGCAACTCGAAGGTCAGGAGGAAGTTTGGCTGAGAAACTAGGAAAGATTACTAAGCAAAAATTAAAAAGAATTGAAGTAAATGAATTAAAAAAATTGTCAGAAGAAATTAAGAATGTTTTGGAAGTTCCAACAAAACAATGCAAAAGATTAGCTGAATGCGTAAGAAACGGAACAGCTTTTCACCACGCCGGTTTGTTACGCAAACAAAAATCTTTAATCGAAGAAAACTTTCGGAATGGTTTGATTAAGATCATAGTTGCAACCCCCACCCTAGCCTATGGTGTTAATCTACCTGCCTTTCGGGTAGTGATGAGAGATTTGAGAAGATATTATCCTGGAATAGGTGTAGTCTTTATCCCTATTTTAGAAGTTCATCAAATGCTTGGACGTTGTGGAAGGCCGACTTATGATAAGTTCGGTGAAGGAATTTTGTTAGCTAAATCAGAAGAAGAGGCAGAAGAATTAGTTGAGCATTACATTCTTGGTGAACCAGAAGAAATTTCTTCCAAGCTAGCAGTGGAACCGATTTTAAGAATGCATGCCCTAGCCTTAATCGCTAGTGAATTTTGTAGATCAGAGAAATCTTTGTTAGAATTTTTTTCTAAAACTTTTTATGCATTTCATTTCGGGAATATAGCTTTGGTTGAAGAGAGGATTTTAGATATTTTAGATAAACTAGCTGAGTGGAAATTTATTGTAAGTAAAAAAGGAAAATTGTTTGCAACTAAACTTGGAAAAAGAGTTTCTGAGCTTTATATAGACCCTTCCACTGCCCACTATTTTATCCAATGTTTAAGCAAAGGAATAAAAAGAAAAGTTCAACCATTTAGCATCTTACAAACAATTTCAAACACACTAGAGATGAGACCTTTACTTTCTGTAAGAACTGGAGAATTTTCAGAGCTGAATGAAACAATTGCTCAAAAAGAAAATTTATTTCTAGAAAAAATTCCAGCCGAATGGGATTTAGAGTTTGATGAGTTTTTGAAAAGCGTAAAAACTGGTTTAATGTTTGAGGCTTGGATGAATGAAGCAACCGAAGATCAAATTTTAACTAAGTTTAGAGTTGCTCCTGGTGAATTAGTTGGAAAATTGCATATAGCTGATTGGTTGGTTTATTGTTTACAAGAATTGGGTTTGTTATTGGGCTATAAAGAGATTTTGAAAGAAATCAGAAGGTTAAGAGTCAGACTAACTTATGGGATAAGGGAAGAATTAATTCCTTTGGTAAGACTCAAGCAGATTGGAAGAATTAGATCACGAAAGTTGTTTAACGCTAGATTTAAAACTTTGGATTCTTTAAGAAAGGTTCCTTTAGAGAGTTTATCCACGATAGTTGGAACAAAAATTGCACAAGCAATAAAAGAACAACTGGGAGAAAAACCCAAGGAACCAGAAGAGATTAAACAAATCACACTAAAGAAATCTTAGAAATTTTATTATTTTTATCAGCCTCAAGAAGAATTTTAGGTGGGATTGCTGGGATTTGAACCCAGGTTTTGGCCTCCCGAAGGCCAGATCCTAGACCAAGCTAGATGACAATCCCAATAAAAATATCATAGCTGCAATAATAAATCCAATTAAAAAACTGTAGGAAATATAATCCACCCAACTGGTCTATTGGTTTTAAGTAAAACCAAAAGAGTACTTTTCATGGTTTGTTCCAATTATACTTTTATTTCCAAAGTTATTTTCACTTTTGTTTCAGAATTTCTTAATTTTTCCACTAAGTCTTGTTTTAATTCATTAGCAGTCTTATCAGCAAGAATAGCTAAAGTTCTGTCATCAATAAAATCACTTTTCCTTATCACAACATCTTCTGTATTTGTTAGCTTCAAAGCAGGAGAACCATAAGCGATCAATTTATCTTCTACCCCACCAGCTTCAATTGTTATATCAACTTTCTTAGCCATTTTTAATGCGTTTTTAAATTCTTCACTCAAATCAGCACACGCTTTGTCTGCTTTAACCGCAATTATACAATCAGCATCTTTTTTTATTTCATCTGCTTTAGTGACTTCAATTGTTGTTGTGTGTATAGCAGTAACATTCGGATGACCATAAGCAGTAATCTCTTCTTTTATTGGTCTCACACTTCTTAATAGTTTCCATCCAGTTTCTGTGGGTACATAAGCTCCGCCAGATATGTAGTGAATCAAACTTTCTGATTCTAGTGTTTTTAAAGTGGTATCTATCATTTCTGGAGTAATTCTGGGTGAAGGTTCTTCAGGAGCTTTCTCCGGAGGCCTTTGAACTTCTTTCTTTTCCATTTATTTCACCTTTCTTGCAAAAGTTAAAAAACCAGTATGCATCAAACCAATTGTTTTTGGTCTTGTAATTTTTTCAACTTGCCATTCTCTTACAATATTTTCAACTGTTTTTACATAAGAAAAACCTTTCTTTTTAATTTCTTTCCAGACAGAAATGACTTGCTCTACATGGGGAGAATAAACAACCAAATACCCACCAGTTTTTAGGGCTTTCCAAGCATGGTTAATGACTTTCTCAGCATTTTTCATATCTAATGTAATCAAATCAACATTTTTTTCGTCTATGCCTTTGAGAATGTCTTTTTGTTTAAGTCGAATGAATTTTGATAATCCTGAAATTCTGATATTATTTTTTGTAGTTTTTATAAATCTTTTATTATTTTCATAAGTAACAACTTTTCCTGGTTTAATGTAATTGGCTAAAAACATGGCTAGAAAACCAGAACCGGTACCTGCATCTACAACTAAACTTCTTGGTTCAATTCCTGTATAAGATATGATTAGTGCAATGTCTTTTGGCATTATGATTTGTGGTAATCTTTTAATTTTCTTTTCTAGGATATCTTTAATGTTTGGTTTGACAATAGAAAATTCTTTTCCTAAGTGGGTCTTAATTTTATTTCCGAAATTTTTCTTCTTCAGTTTTTTAAGGTCTATAATTCCACTTTGAGTGTTAAAAGTTTTATTTGATACCTCAACTAGGTAAAATTTGTCTTCCGATAAGAGTAAAATCAGTTCACCATTTTTCAAAAAATCACAAATTTAAATTTCTTTAGATATTTCTTTTAATCTAGCTACGCGATTTTCAACTGGGGGGTGCGTGCTGAATAAATTTGTAAAACCGCTTGCCTTGAATGGATTAACTATGAACAAATGTGAAGTAGCAGAATTCCCTTGCATGGGGTGATTTTTTACTGCATGAGAAATTTTTTCTAAAGCCGAAGCCAAACCTAGAGGTTTTTTCGAAATTATTGACCCAGAATAGTCGGCCTTATATTCCCTTGTCCTTGAAATTGCAAGCCTTACTAAAGTTGCAGCCAAAGGTGCAAGAATCAATAAAGGAAACAATAAAATACTTCCCCCTCTTCTTCCTCCACCCAAAAATAGAGACCACCAAGCCATAAAGGCAACATAAGAAACTGCCCCGGCTATAGTTGCAGCTACAACAGAAGTTAATGTGTCCCTTGATTTTATATGAGCAATTTCATGAGACAAAACACCTTCTATTTCATCTTTGTTCAAATTCTTAATCAGACCAGAGGTTACTGCTACAACTCCTTTTTTAGGGCTTCTACCAGTGGCAAAAGCATTTGGAACATCCATTTTAACCAAATAAATTTTTGGTTTTGGAATTTTTGCCTCTTCAGCCAGTTTTTTAACAATTTCATGCAACTCAGATTCTTCATCTTCAGGAATTTCTTTTGCTTTGTACATCCTCAAAACTATTTTGTCGGAATACCAATAAACTGCAAAATTAAGTATGAAAGCTAAAATTAGAAAAAATGCCATTCCCACAATTCCTGCCAAAAGAAAACCAATTACTAATAGAATACCTGTTAGCAAACCCAACAGTAAAGCCGTTTTTAACATAACTATCCTTAACTATTACTTATATAAATGTTTTTTTGTTCAAGATCAAAATATTTGCCAGTCTATAGAAAGTTTGAAGAATATAAATCTATTATAAATTATTCTTCATAAAGTTAAAATTGAATATTACAAGTGGTAAAGAATATGAAAGCCTATATTGTCACAACTTTCATTGGGGTATTCGGAGTAAACGAAAATAATAAGGTAATTTCTTTTAGACAATTTCTTAAAAATCCTGAGAAAATCGCCGAGAAACTAAAACTTTCTGGGATTGAAATAATAGAAGAAGAAAAACAAGTTCAGAATGAATTATGGAAGAAAAAATACAAAGAGTTCGTCTTTGGAATCAGGAAACCAAAAGTTAAACACGTGGAACTGAGAAATAAAGTTGAACAATTCGTCAAAGAAAATTTAAGAAAACTAGCAATTGAGAAAAAATTCGTGAGAGATCAAGCAGAGTTCAATCAACTGATGACCAAAGTCAACTTAGAATTAACGAAAGTTAAAATTAAAAAAGCAATTGAAAGAGATTCTCTAATCCTTCAAGTAAACGGGGCAATAGAAGAAATTGATAAATCAATTAATATTTTGATCGAAAGATTGAGGGAATGGTATGGTTTATATTTCCCAGAAATGGATAGAATTGTTTCTGACCATAAAAAATTTGCTAAAATTGTTGAACAATTTGGATCAAGAAAAAATATCACAGAGCCAGAATTGGCTCAATTTAAAGAAAAAAGTATGGGAGCAGATTTAACTGAAGAAGATGTAAAAATAATTCAACCGTTTGCAGGTAGAATTCTTGAACTTTATAAGTTAAGAGAAAATTTAGCAAAATATTTAGAAAAATTGTTGAAAGAAATTGCACCGAATTTTTCTGAGCTAGCTGGACCAATGCTTGCCGCAAAATTAATTTCAAAAGCAGGTAGATTGGAAAAATTAGCAAAGATGCCCTCCTCCACAATTCAACTATTGGGAGCAGAGAAAGCTTTGTTTAGATTTTTGCATGGAAAAGGTCGATCCCCAAGATTTGGAATAATTTTTGCACACCAATTAATTCAGAATGCTCCAGAAAAACTTAGAGGCAGGGTTGCTAGGGTACTGGCTTCAAAATTGTCGATTGCTGCAAAGATGGATTTTTATTCTAAAGAATACAAGGGCGATAGGTTAAAACAACAACTACAAAAAAGAGTTAAAGAGATTTTAAGTTCTAAGTAATTATTTTTGAACCAAAGATGCGGCTCCTGCCATCAGTGTAATAATTCCTGTGATGGTTTGAAGTATACCAAATACCCAACCCACAATAATGTAAGTCGTGAAACTTGGTAGAGCAACACCAATGCCTGCTGCTGCTATAACAGCACCAAAAGCTTCTAATACGGTGCTTACTTGCATTACAAAGTATATGGTTCCTATACCCCAAAGCAAAAATACTATGCCAATTAAAACATAGCTATAAGATGCTAGTTTTTCTACTGAAACCATATATATTATTTTGTTTTTTCCTTTTAAATTTGAAATTATTCAATAGAGTGATATGAAAATCAAATCTTACAAAAAATTTGAAGGAATATTTTTGATTGATAATAAATTCGCTACTATAAATCTCACTCCTGGTTACAGAGTTTATGGCGAGGAGTTAGTAAGAATCGGAAATATCGAGTATCGTATTTGGGATTTTTGGCGAAGTAAACCTGCAGCTGCATTCAAAAAAGGTCTAAAAACATTTCCAATAAAAAATGAAATGAAAATACTTTATTTGGGAATAGCTAGTGGGACAACTTCAAGTCACATGAGTGATATAATCGGAAAAGAGGGATTGATTTATGGAGTTGAAATTAGTGAAAGAGTTTTAAGGGAGTTAATTCATCATGCTGAACGTAGAGGCAATATTATTCCAATCATTGCAGATGCAAGAATGCCTGAAAAATATGAAAATACCATATTGGAAAAAGTTGATGTGGTTTATGAAGACATAGCCGATCCAGATCAAATAAAAATTTTAATTAGAAATTGTGAAAAATTTCTTAAACCAAAAGGCCTTGCGATGATTGCTATAAAATCTCAATCTATAGATGTTATCAAACCTCCAAAGAAAGTTTATAAAGAATCCTTAGAAGAATTAGAGAAACATTTTGAAATTTTAGATAAGCTCGAGCTAGATCCTTATGAGAAGGCCCATCTTTTTGTTGTGATGAGATTAAAATAAGGTTTCATTTTTTCAAACAATCCCGCTAAAGCCATCAGGTCAGCTTTACATTTTTCTTTAATTCTTTCTTCTGCATTTTTGTCTCCAGAAAGATTTTTGTG
>JAUWXZ010000029.1 GCA_030616125.1 Candidatus Aenigmatarchaeota archaeon | reverse complement strand
TTATTGGGTATTTAAAGATTTCTATTCTTCACTATATGATAGTAACAACAGAAAAGAATAAAAACAATCTTTAAGAATAGAATTTTTATGAACAATGACTCTGAATTAATCGACAGGCTTTTTGCCGATGCTCATCCAACTAGATTAGAGGCATTTATCTATCTTGCAAAGAGCCCTAGCAAAACATTTAGCTTGGTAGATTTAGAAAATACTTTGCAAGGTACAATTTATCTCAAATATGGAAAGCATAGGGGGGCAATACCTTATATTTTTCCTAACGTTGAAGTACTTTGGAAAAAAAGTTTGGTTGAAAAAAAATTCAAGAAATACCCACCTTTTTATAATATCAGTCCTGAGGGATATGAAGTTTATAAGGAAAATAAAAAAAAGCTAGAAAAAATGTTAAAAGAGAAAAGAACTAAATACACATTCCATCTAATTAAGTTTTGATGGAAGCATTTGAAATAGTTTGCAAAAAAATTTTAACTCAAGTTAGAGAAGGTTTAGTTAAAAACCCAAAAGATTTAGACAAAGTAAGAAAAAAACTCTCTAAACAATTTAAATTAGTTGATTTACCAACCAATATTCAAATTCTTAAGTTTGCAGGTGAAGAAGAAAGGCTAAAATTTTCCCAAATTTTGCTTACAAAACCAACTCGAACAATTTCTGGGGTTACAGTCATAACCATAGTTCCAAAACCAGCTAATTGTCCAGGTAAATGTATCTATTGTCCTAGAGGAGAAAACGCTCCCCAAAGTTATACAGGCCTAGAACCAGCGATTCAAAGGGCAATTAGAAACAATTATGATCCTTTTCTACAAGTCCAAAACAGGCTATTTCATTACACTATAATGGGCCATGCTGCTGACAAAGTAGAACTAATAATAATTGGAGGGACTTTTTTAGCTTTGGAGAAAGAATACCAAGAAGAATTTGTTAAAAGAGTTTTTGATTCTCTAAATGGTTGTGATTCTAAATCACTCGAAGATGCACAAAAAATAAACGAAACAACAAAAATTAGATGTTCGGGCTTAACAATAGAAACAAGACCAGATTTTTGCAGGCAAGAACACATAAACCAAATGCTAAAACTAGGAACAACAAGAGTTGAAATTGGCGTTCAATCAGTTTATCCAGAAATTTTGGAAAAAGTAAATAGGATTCATACTCTACAAGATGTGATTGAGGCAACAAGACTAGCAAAAGATTCTTGCTTTAAGGTAACTTATCATGTAATGCCTTCTTTGCCTGGAGTAGACTTTAAAAGAGATTTGGAACAATTTAAAATTTTGTTTGAAGATCCTAATTTTAAGCCAGATTCTCTAAAAATATATCCAACTCTTGTGATAAAAGGAACTGAACTTTATGAAATGTGGAGAAAAGGAAAATATGAATCCCCATCAACTAAGCAAACAATAGAATTACTTACTCAAGCAATGAAATTTATACCAAAATACTGCAGAATAGTTAGATTAGAAAGAACTATAGCAAGCCAAGAAATAGTGGCTGGAGTTAAATTTACGAACTTAAGAGAATTTGTTGAAAAAAGAGCAGAAAAGTTAGGAATTAAGATTCAAGAAATCAGATACAGAGAAGTTGGTCATAAATTTAAAAAAGGAATTAAAATTGATTGGGATCATGTAAAATTTTTAAGGCTAGATTATGAAGCTTCTGAAGGAAAAGAAATTTTTCTAAGTTTTGAAGACGTTAAAAACGATATCCTAATCGCATTTTTAAGGTTGAGAATTCCTTCCAGGCCATTCAGACCAGAAATTACAAACAAGTCAGGTTTAATCAGAGAATTACATGTTTATGGTCCTCTGGTGCCAGTTGGGCAATTTAAGGAAGAAGCATTCCAGCATAAGGGTTTTGGCAGGAAACTGTTGGAAGAAGCGGAAAGAATTACAAAAGAAGAGTCTGATAAAAATAAGATGGTAATAATTAGCGGAACTGGAATTAAACAATACTATGCGAAATTTGGATATTTTAAAAATGGAACTTATGTGTCAAAACCTTTATAGAAAAATTTACAATCTATTATTATGACAAATTATAACAAAGTTCTGAAAGAAGTTTTAAACTTTATCAGACCAAAACCAGAAGAAAAAAGGAAGCTAGAAAGTTTGGCAAAACAAGCTTTAGCACTTACTAAAAAAGAAGCTAAAAAAATTAATGCAAAAGCAATTTTAGCAGGAAGCATCACCCGTGACACATGGCTATCTGATAAAATGGAATTTGATGTTTTTGTTTTATTTTCTTCCAAACTAAAGGAAAAAAGAATGGAAGAATTGGGCTTAAAACTTGGTAAAAAAGTTATCAATCAATTAAAAGGACATTATGTGATTGAATATGCAGAACACCCATATGTTTCTGGTTCAGTAAGTGGAATAGATATTGATATTGTTCCTTGTTTTGAGATAAGCTCACCAGAAAACTTAAAATCAGCAGTAGACAGAACCCCATTTCATGTAAGATACATAGAAAAAAACTTATCTTTTAAATTGTCTGATGAAGTAAGGCTACTAAAACAATTTTTGAAAACTTTAGAGGCATATGGAGCGGATGCCAAGACTGAAGGATTTTCTGGGTATGTTTGTGAATTGCTTGTAATTAAATATAAAAAATTTGTTAATATTTTGCAGTCAGCAGTGAGTTGGAAACCAGGAGAAATAATTGACCTAGAAAAATATTATCCCAAATCCGATTATCCAAAATTGAAAAGGCAATTTAAAAGCCAAGTTTTAATTTTAATTGACCCAACAGACAAAAAAAGAAATACTACAGCCGCTCTATCAACTCGAAATTTCTTCAAATTTAAAAAATATGCAAAGGAATTTTTAGAAAAACCTTCAAGTAATTTGTTCTTTCCAAAAAAGTTAGAAATTTTAACTGAGGATGAAGTTATCAGATTGCAAATACAGAGAAGAACGGAACTAATTATTGTAAAACTTACACCATCAAAAGTTGTTCCTGACATTCTCTGGCCTCAGCTAAGAAGATTTGCTGAAAGATTGCAAAGTATTCTGGAAGAAGTTAAGTATGAGTTTAAAGTTTTGAGGAAAGCTGTCTATACAGATGAAAAGGATTTAGCTGTGGTTTTGCTCGAGATGGAAGTTTCTAAATTACCAACAGTACAGAAAAGGATTGGACCTTCAATTTTTGATTTAGAAGATTCTAAAAACTTCATTAAGAAGTATAAAGATCAAGCTTTGGCAGGGCCATACACTGAAGGCAATTTTTGGGCCGTTGAAGTAAGAAGGAAGTTTTTAACAGCAAGGGAAAAATTGATTGACAGCTTAAATAAATCTTTTGAAATTTTAACAGCTAAAGGAATTCCAAACCATATTGCAAAGCAAATAACAAAAGAATTTGAAATAATTTCTGAAACCATCAAGATTATGGAATTGATAAAAAAGGATAAGGACTTTGGAGTATTTTTAAGAAGATATTTTGAAAAGGAGTGTTTGGGTTGATGGCAGAGGATATTTGCCCTACATGCGGAGAAGCGTTAATTACACTCAGGCTTCTTGGAATCGAAGATGAAAGTTTTTCTCGTCAGGGTTTGATACTTATTTATGGGTCCCTTCGTTTTCGTCTGGAAAGTGGATGTGGGTGTGGATCGAGTGAAATCTGGAAGTATTCAAAAGAAATGTCAGAAGGTGAGCTTAGGCTGGTTAATGTAGCAATTCTTTCTTCTGTGCGATATGTTGGACATAAACCTGGACCCATGACACTGAAAAAAAGAAAGTGGCGTGAGGTCGAAAAATATCTTTCTTCCATGTTGGAACAAGTTTGATTTGTAATTAGGTTTCTAAAATTAGATTATATTTTGGAAAGGAAAGCCTGGCTTAGTAATACATAATATTTTTTCCTTTAGTTATGTGTTCACATATTTTATTCCAATCTTTAGGATTTTTCCTCATATACATTTTAATACCAACACTTCTCACATAAACCCCCCTCCCATCATAAAAACATCCTACAATATTACAACCATCATAGAAGGCTATCATATGAATTTTATGTTTTTTCATCTGTTCTTCTAATTCTACTAACTTTATTGGGGGGTGTTTCCTCAAAAAGACATATCTTTTTGGAAGATCTTCGTTAAGACTCAAATCTACTATACCTTCTTTTTTTATATCTTCTTTCAATTCTTCTATTAAAATTTCCATCTCATCCATATATTCAGTCTAACTCAGAAGTTTTTTAAATCTTTTATTCTAGAGTTTAGATATTATTTGTTGTGATAGAAATAACCTTTTTAGGCACAGTTTCGGGAATTCCATCAAAGCAAAGAAGCCACGCAGCTATAGCTCTAGAATACTTTGGAGAACAAAAATATAGTTTGCTTTTTGATTGCGGGGAAGGAACTCAGCTCCAACTGATGAAATCTGGAATAAGTTTTATGGACATAGACAAAATTTTCATTTCCCATTGGCATGCAGATCATTTTTCAGGTTTAATTCCTTTAATTCAAACAATGAACTTGGAAAAAAGAGTTAAAGAATTGAAAATTTTTGCTCCAGAAGCAGAGAAATTTGTTTCTGATATCATTGATTTAGGATACTTTGGTTTAAGGTTTCCTGTTACAGCAATAAATGTTCAGTTTGAGGGAGAAGAAATTTCTTTAATAGATGAAACAGAGGAATATCAACTATTTTCAATTCCTGTTCTTCATACAGTTCCAAGCGTGGCTTATTGTTTTAAAGAAAAGGATAGGTGGAGCATTGATGTTTCCAAGTTAAAAAAGCTTGGACTAAAAAGAGGATTTTGGTTAAAAATATTGAAAAAAACTGGAAAGGCAGAATACAAAGGAAAAAAAGTTAGGATAGAAGAAGTTGCAAATTTAAAACCAGGACTAAAAGTTGTCTATTCTGGTGATACAAAACCCTGTAAAAACATGGTAAAAATTTCTGAAGGTGCAGACTTGTTAATTCACGATGGAACTTTTTTAGAGGAGGAAGAGGGAAGGGCACATGCTGATGTTAAACAAGCTGCAAAAATTGCAAAAAAAGCAAAAGTTAAGCAATTGATTTTAACTCATATTAGCAGAAGATATACTTCAGCAAAAGAGTTAGAAGAAGAAGCGAGAAAAGTTTTTCCAAATGCTAAGGTTGCTTATGATTTTATGAGGGTAAAGTTGAAGAGTTGAATATGGATACCAAAAAACTAATTAAAAATAGTTTTTGTACTTGTTTTTATCTTATAAATGCCCCTGCTGGGATTTGAACCCAGATTAGAAGCTCCGCAAGCTTCTGTGCTATCCAGATTACACCATAGGGGCGACAATAATCTATAAGAATATTGTTATTGAAAATAAATAATCTAAGTGATTGAATGGTTAAGTGTACTAGTTGTGGAACAAATATTTTGGCTAAAAATAATTTTGTTAAGTTCAAGTGTCCAAATTGTGGCAAAGTAGAAATAGTAAGGTGCTCTCAGTGCAAAGCGTTGAGCAATAAATATGAGTGTAGCAACTGCAAATTTATAGGTCCATAGCATGGCTCAAGTAATAGTCACTTTCAAAATAATGCCAAAAGAAGCGAATATAGACATGAATAAATTAGAGGATCAAGTTAAAGATTTGATTAACCCAGAGAGAATTTCTCGTGAATCTATAGCCTTTGGTCTCATAGCTTTGAATGTAACAAAATTAATCCCAGATGCTGGTGGCGAACTAGAAAAAATAGAAAACAAATTAAAATCTATCCCAGAAATAGGAGAAATCGAGGTAATTAAACTCACTAGAAGTTTATAGTATATTGCTTGCTACAAACAACCTGTGCCTATCTTTTCCCCTTAATTCATCAATTATTCTTTTTATCACTATTTTTTTAGGATCTGGCAACATTTCAATTCTTTTCTGCAAATCTTCAAGATTTTTAAAGGGTTCTTTCTTTCTTTCTTCAATTATTCGCCACAAATGTTTTTTTCCTATCCCAGATAGTAGTTCTAAACTGTGTAAACGGGTTGTGAGTGGGCCAGCCTTATTAAAGAAGTCGACAAATCTTTTTTCTTCTTTTTTCACAAGTTCACCAATTATTTCCTCAAGTAGTGTTTTTGCATAGCTTGTCAGAATATCAAATTCTATTCTTCCTCTGATGTATTTCACATGATCTCTTTTTTCTTCCCCAATGTAAATCCTGTCTTTTGGTTTAAGTTTTGTATCTTCTTTTATCACGACTTCAAGCAAATTAAAAAATTTATCACCTATAGTTTGAGCCAACGGTTCGCTTCTTCTATCAGAGGCCTTACCATAAGGAAGAAAATCTAATACTATTACGTAATTGTCTTTTGCGGCCATCTTATCACCAATTTAATTCAGATAGCCTTTTTAACAGTTTCAAGAATTAGACTAATTTCATCTTCTTTAAAATTTGCATATTCCTTTTGTAAAATAACCCTGAGATCATCTTTATCTTGGGGTAAAAAATTGGCAATGACAACTATTTGTCTTTCTCTTAATTTTTCAATTTTTTTGAGTTTTTGAGTTAATCCCTCAATTTTTTCATTTGGAATTTTTATGAATTTTCTTAATTCGTCTAAAGCATTCTTCTGCTCGTATTTGAGTTCTCCTTCCTTTCCTCTTTTTTCAAGAATTTTTTTTGCTTCTGCGTCTGTGACTAGCTTTTCAGACATAATATTCATTAAATCGCCTATATTCAGTATTCTTTAGAAATATTTAAATTTAGTATTTAACACTATGTTTTATAACTAATCTAAATCCCTTTCAAATACTTGAGTTTATTGAATTAATTTCTTCTTCAAACTTCTTTTTGAGAAATGGTGATAAAAATTTCATAACTTTCAATTTATCTTTTAAAGAAAGATGATTAAACCCTTTTATTCTACCCAAACATTTTTTAGCACCACAGTTACATTTAAATTCATAACCATCTGTCAAGTCCTTTTCAGTGGTGCAATAGTTGAAAGTTAATTCTTCCCCCATTTTTATATTTCCCAATGCTACAAGATGTAAACTATTAAACGAAATGTAACAATTGGGTTCGCATGAATGGTTTGTAAAATCGCAAACTTTTCCTGAACACCCTATATATTTATCTTCGTCTATTTGAAGAGCATATTTATTAGGATATCTTGTTATAGGACCTTCGATCTTAATTACCGTTTCCCCTTTCTTTATATTTTTTCTAGCAAAAACTCCTTTGCCTTCTATTTTGG
>JAUWXZ010000044.1 GCA_030616125.1 Candidatus Aenigmatarchaeota archaeon | reverse complement strand
AGATAATTCTAATAACAGTACTAATAAATGTTCCTGTGCCAACGGCAGGATCAAGAATTTGTACTCGATGTAAACCATTTTCAGTCTTGGATGTATCAGCTAACCCACTATTAAGTCCAAATTTATTTTTAAGTAAGTAGTCAACAGAACGAATAATAAACATCACTACAGGAAGAGGAGTATAATATGCTCCCATTTTCTTACGCAGTTCAGGATCATATTCTTTCAAAAAGTCTTCATAGAAGTGAATTACTGGATCCGGTCCTCTTTGCTCATTTCCCCATAGATCCTTTTGAAAATATTGCTTCATTAATTTTTCAACATCAGCATGAGAAAATACCTCACATAATTCATTTACAATATACTCAAGTCTTTTATCAAAGTTAGGCCCCACTATATGGTCGAAAAAGTGTCTAAGTAAAGGGTTGGATTTGGGAATAAGATCTCGAGCTTCTTGACGAGTAAAATCTGATTGACTTTCATCATAAAAACGAGCTACAAAAAGTCCATATACAAGAGTTTGGGCATACATATCAGCAAAAGCATCTTTTGTAAGATCATGAACTAGAAGTTTTTTTATCGTTTTATAAATTTTAATCAGCTCTGTATTGTTATCTGATTCTGTCGTAAGAAACTGGCGAATATTATCTCGAATACGTTGTGCCTTGCCTGCCATAATTTTTGATAGATGAATACCGGAACGAATAGGTTCTTTATGCGATTTAGTAAAGTCTAGTAAAGTTTGGGCAAGATTTTCGTAGTTTCTTGGAATTGGACTAATGATTCGACTGTCTTTATCATATTTAGCTATTTTTATAGGTTCACCATAGAGAAGACCATTTCTGTAAAAACGAAATTCTAAATAATCAGTTAAAACTAAATTGGTATAACCATAATATCTAGTCATCTGTTTAGACTTTTCAACTTTATTCAACGAGACGCCAATATCTTTAGTTTCGATATACAAAATCGGAACATCATAATTGAGAACTACAAAATCTGGCTTATTACCTTTTTTAGCTTTGGGATCATGATCTATACGCCTAACATTTATTGATTCAAAAATTTTCTTGATTAAGAATTCAAAATCAGAACGATAGCCCATTTCGGTAGTATCTTCATGAGAAAATTTTGAAGAAATTGACTGGACATAATCGGCAAAATATTGATTTAACATTATCTTTATTTTATCTTAAAAGTATTCTTTTAACAATTTTTGGTATTGACAAATCCGTTCTATTTTTTAGGATATAATTAACAATTTAGAACCTCTTCAATCCAATGAAAAGTGCTCGCAAAATAAGGCGGGCGTTAAGAAGTAGTTCAATACAATGAATCGCCTCTTGGCGTCCGCCTTTTTTTATTGAAAAATTACCAAAAAGAGGAAAAGTTGGAAACTCTAAATATATAGAATCAAGAGGAATTTTTAAAAGTTAATTTAATTACTATAACATTTCCTTCTTTTTCAACTCGTCTGTCGAATTTATCTTCAATTTCTATTTCATCAATTACTTTTCTTATTTTTTTTAAATTACTGGAGCCAATCCCATGGATATTTAATGTTTTAATACCATATTTTTTAGCGATTTTGATTTTTTCTTCTATTGATTGTTTTATTTCTCTTTCGCTCATTCTTCCGTGTACAAAAAGTGCAAAGGGATAAAATTCAACAATTTCTTCATAAACTTTTAAAAACTTCCCAAGTGTAAAACCAGAAAGCTGCGACATTTCCTCATAGGCAGGACGTATCCAAGTCTCAAAATATCCAGCAGTACATAGATTACAAATATGTCTTCCCCTTACTCCATATCTGTTAACAATATTACTTTTTATAAGTTTTGTTTCACCGTCACTTTCAAAGACTGACTTGAGATATAAAGAGGCTTTCAAAATAGAGATGTCATTATCTGGTATCTTGCCTTTGAAGTATTCTAGGACTTTTTGATTACTAGCAGATTGAATCTTTTCTTTATAATCATCTGCTGTTTCTTTAAATTTTTCTTCAAGGATGTCAACACCAGACTCTAGAAGTTTTGGAAGTTTGTTAGATATAGTCTTTTTCTCTTTAGGGGATAATTTGTTAAAGTTAATTTTGAGAGATCTTTTATCTGTATACTTTATTTTTGGACCAATATGTATAAACGTTAAATTTTTAAAAAATTCTAAATTTAATTTTTTTAGTTTAGGAAATAACTTTATTAACCAATCCCAATTCATTGGTCTTCTTCTACGAAGTTAATGAGAGAAACGATATCAGATTTTAAATAGATCTGTGAGCCTTTAGTAATTCCTCCAAACTCGTTGATATTGATTTCTTCTCCTTTAGAAGTTAAAACTTTTTGAGAAGTTTCGGTTTCTACTAAACAACCTTGTGTGTCTACTTTCTTACCAAATGCTTTTAAGATTTCTTCTGCTAATTTCTTATGGAATGTGATTAACATTTCATTTTCATCTGTTTTTGTTTTTTTAGTATTGCAGGAATTGAAGTCATTGTCAATGTATGATAATTACATCAATGTATGAGAATTACAGTATAATCTAAAAAATGCTGCTATACTAAGTAAAATTAGTGCTGCGAACCGTGGACAAAGTTAGAACCTATTTCCTTAACCTAAAAAGGCAGTTTTATTCTCATGACTTTGCAATTTAGGCCATAACTGCAACTTTGCACTATATCTTAATTTCTTTAATATTCCCTTTAAGGCTACGATTTTGAAAGTAGGGTTGAATTGAGGGGGGCATTGAAAGAAAACCGCTTGAACTAAAATATAGAAATTTCATAAACACAAATAGGTTATCATTATTATGTTGAAATAGATAATAATCAACATTACATTTTTTCTTTTTATCAGCAGCTTGTGTTGCGATAAATGTGTATTTTTTTATCACCGTTAAAACATCAAACAAATTTGCATCTGATATTTCGTTATCCATTTTATACTTCTTGAGATATTTAATGGCAGTTGAGCTTTTGGGACCATCATAAGCGAAGATAAAATTCACAATACGTGGTGGCACATATCCAAAATTGGCGACAAACTTTCTTGGAGCTCTCTTTAATTTTCTCAGATTCTGTATAGCGTTAAGGGCAGGCAAGAGATGCTTTTCTGTTAAAACCGATTTTACTTCTATAGTAGCCAATACGGCCTCGTAAGGTATCATCGCCGTTTTTCCATCTGGGGATATTACAGACATATCTTCTCTTACCACCCCAATATCTATTTGATTTCTTCTTCCTTGAGTCTTTGGGGTAGTTTTGTAGTCAACTATTTCTCCATTCCACAGCGTCAGCTTTGCTGGTAAGTTATTTTGTAAAAAGTTGTTTACAAAAACTTCTCTTGCTTGACCTATATTGTTAGGATGACTGAATATGCCAGCCTTTTTAGCATTGGCAAATAAAGCATCTTCTTCGTTTTTAAAGTGTTGTTTTAACATAGTATTTATAACAGGCCTTACGAGGTAGCGTAATTCTAATTGCTGAGCAACTCTGTCTAGCCCCAGTCTATCTCTATAATTCAACTAAATTTTAGCACAAATGAGACAGTATAAAAAAGGGTGGACTTGTCTAACATGAGGGAATGAACTTAAAAACCAAAAAAGCATAGAAACCACCACAGAAAAAGTTAAACAAGCAATAATCGAGAAGAACTAAGCTGTCGCAAAATCGCTTTTGGTTTTCTACTCTATAACCTCTGGTTTAAACTGTGTGTGGTTTGTGTCTTTGTCAAACGCGATTTTTATCTTAACGCTGCCTATACTAAAAACCAATTCGCATACCCACTCTTGACCCGTCGCCTGCAGGCTAAAGCTGTCTTGGTCCGCATCCTGCCAATACGGTCTTAAATGTTCATTCTTTTTTATCGCCTTTTTCACCTTATCTATTTCGTCCCTCTCAATCCACTGCTTAAAAGGTCTCTTGCTAAATCTCAATTGGAACTCGGCTACTAATCTTTGAGTCGCCTCAACAAGCTCTTTCGGAAGAATCGTCCTGTACAGGCGACCCAAAAACCCCCTTATAATTCCAATCAATTCCGCATAGTCAGCCTTTTTGAAAGACGGACTGTTTATCAGAGAGATTTCCCCTCGCAGAACCTCTCGTTTTTCGTCAAAACCCAATCTCTCTTTATCAGGATAAAGCTCTTGCTTCTTTTTGCAAAGCAATACAATATCTTTAACAGAAAGCGTTTTTGTTATATTGGTATCGCTCAAAACATTCTTCTTAAATTCCTCGGAAAATCCAGCTTTTTGGTTTTCTCTCAGGCCACTGTCAGCTATGATCCTTACTTCCTTTTTCAGCTTTTGGAAAAAATTAAACAGCCTCTCAAACTCATATCCCCCCCAGGAGGGGAAAAAGGTAAAGCCCCCTTTTTGTGTTTCAGAGTATCCCATTCTTTTCGCAAGATTCTGCAGAATTTGATAATCCTGCTCCCCTTCAACAAGAATGATTAAGTCGGAATAAAATGCCTCTTTTTTAAATGGATTAAGGTATGGAATGAGAGATGCGTATTCAGGTTGATGGAACAGATCAAAATTAACCACTTCGTTTTTTTCTTTCAGAAAGAAAAAATACCTCCACTCAGGATCTGAAGAAAGACGTATGGAAATCGGAGAATGAGTCACTATAAAAAACTGCTTCTGCCCATTTTTTGCGGTATTTTCTATCGCATCAGAAACGAAATTTATCATATGCGGATGTAAGTGAAGTTCAGGTTCATCTATAACAATATACTTTGAGCGCGGATGGTAAATATAAGTCAAAAGAATCAAAAACTCCTTCATCCCATCGCTTTCGTTTGAAAGATTGACCGAGGTTCCCGGCTCCTCTTCTTCCATTTCCTCCGCTTTTTCGCGAAGATCTTCTTCTTTTGCCTTCCATCGCTCCAAAATCTCCATTGTTATATTCCGCCCTTGAAGTTTGATTCTAAAGGACTTTTGAAAAAAGGCCCGCAGTCTGCTCTCCACTATCGCTTTTGTCATTTCGCTATCGTTGAGAAACTGGAAAAAAGACTCAGCTGTGGGATTCTCCGTCTCAAAAACATCCATTCGCTCCCCGCGCAACTCTCTGCTCCCTTGTACAACGTGGGCTCTGTTGGCTGGAAGCATTTTGCCGACCCATTCAAATTCCTCTCTTAAAGGACTCAGTTTGTTTTTTATCTCTTGATGGATCTTGCTTAAAACCTGCGTTTTCCCCGATCCATTCTTCCCTATCAAAAAATTGACAAGACCAAAATTTATGGTTTGTCCTTCGTATAGTCCTTGCGGCTGCAAGCCATTAATTGTAAACGTAGAAATTTTG
>JAUWXZ010000008.1 GCA_030616125.1 Candidatus Aenigmatarchaeota archaeon | reverse complement strand
GAAAATTCTAAAAATATTTTTGTTATCCTGAGTGAATCTTCCATAAAATTTGATAACGAGTTGTCTGCTTTAAGAACTGAATTAGAAAATTTGGAAGAACAATTTAAGAAAGGAACTAATGAAAAACAAAAGCTCGATTTTCTTTTTGATCAATTAAAAGAATATGAAGAAAGGAAGAACAGAATTAGTGTACTAATAAAAGATAGAGAAAAAATCATCAAAAAAATAGAAGAAGCAGAAAGTAAAATTTCAGGTAGAGATTTAAATAAAGGAGAATCTTTGTTAAGAAACTTAATTGGTAAGGAAAGGGAACTAGCCACAAAAATTACAGGTTTAAATCAGCTTGTTAAAGAAAGACAGGATAGGCTTAAAGATTCTGAACAAAATTTTTCTAATACTTTGAAAGAAAAAAATGAAATAAAAAAACTGGAAAAACTAACTGAAGAATTAAAAATTTTTGGAAAGGCTTTAGAATACACACAAACAGAATTAAGAAAAGAATTTGTTATAGCAGTAAATTATACAATGAACCATTTGTGGAACACACTTTATCCTTATCAAGATTTTTCTGGGATCAAGCTTGGAATAGAAGAAAGGGATTATGTTTTACAACTACAGGAACGTTCAGGTAGATTTATTAGTGTTGAGGGGGTTGCATCTGGTGGAGAAAGATCTATTGCTTGTCTAGCTTTAAGAATCGCATTTTCTTTGGTTCTAGCTCCTCAATTAAGGATGCTTATTTTGGACGAACCTACTGCTAACTTGGACGCAAGAGCAATAAAAGAATTAGCAGCAACTCTTAGAGAAAGAGTTGGTAAATTTATAGACCAAACATTTTTAATTACACATCAAGCAGAATTAGAAGATGCAGTTACCGGTAATGCTTATAGACTAGAAAGGGACAAAGAAAAAGATGAAGTAACGAAAGTTTTATCAATTACTTAAAAGCTTCCAAATCTTTTTTACTCCTATCCAAATTTTTTAAATAGGAAACACTTGCATCTTCTAGTCTTTCACCAATTCTTGTCAGTTCTTTACTTCTTCTCTTTCTTACACCAACAAGCAAAGGATAGTTTACTGCTGCACCAGTAATTATTGCTTCCCCAATCTTCAATCCTGGCAACATTTCCATTATATCAGAAGTTATTGCCTCACAAGATTCTGTAATATGTTTTATGTCATAAGGATTAACAATTCTTAAAAGAATGGCCGTGTTACATTGACTGAGGGCAGTCGTTGATAACTGAATCGGTCTTTGGGAAACTAAGACTAAACAGGCATTAAACTTTCTCCCCTCCCTTGCTATCGTTTCAATAATATTTTTTGATATTGCTCCAGCTTTTTCAACTTGTTCAGGAGCAAATTGATGTGCTTCTTCTACCACAAAAATAAATGGAGGAATTTTATTTGATCTTCTCGTTCTGAATAATTTTCTAGCAATATAACTTATGATAATTTGTCTATCTTTTAAGTGGATAAAATCTGATAAATCTAAAATACTTAGTTGTCCTGCTTTAGCTAATTCTTCTAAACTTGGAGAATCAACATTACTAAATAAATTTGTAGAATTCAAATCTGATAACCAGGCCATCAAAGGGGTCTTCGTGTTTGGTTTTATATCACTCAGTTCGATAGAAGTAATCAATTCATTCATATCATAGGTCCCTTTTTGTTCTTTCAGTTTTTTTATTAATTTGCCTAGTTCTCTTCTTTCTACAGAGGTTATAAAAGGTTGGAATTCACATATTTGTCCAACAGACAAATTGTTTGTCGCAATCCTAACATTACTTGAATTGAAAACTTTTGTTTTTGAAATATAATTTTTATCTTCAGAGAAACCAACATATTCTCCATGAGGATCAACAACTATTATTGCTGGCTTGGCTTTGTCCTGTCTATCAAGAATTTCTTCTATCAGTACAGAAACCAAATGAGATTTTCCATAGCCAGTCTGAGAGAGAATCACACAGTGTTTTTGAAACAGTTTAGTTAGATTTAATTTTGTGTTGATGTTGTGAAATTCTATATTGCCTATATCCAAACCCCTTTCTTGGTCCAGGCCTAAAAAATCAAATAAAATTTTTTCATTTATACTAAAAACTTTCTGTCCAGGAGAGGGAGGAAAGCCAACCCTCTTCTGTTTTCCATCTAAATAAATTCCCAAGGGAGCTGCATGAGCAACTAAGTATTCCCATCTGTCAACTGGAAAAAATTCCATCAACGGCTTACCTGAACGTTCATATTCTCTTACAGACTCTGCTCTCATGAAATAGCGATTTGTTTTTATTATTTCAGACACTCTTGCTATTAATAATCCATCTTCTATTTCTAATTGAACAAATTGACCTTTTCTTACTAGGCTTTGGTTTTCATTTACTACAAAAGAAAACTTATTGCTACTCGGGCCTTCAAATGTTGAAATCACAGTTCCTATTTCTTGCATAGATTAAGATTTAGATACTATAAATAAAAATATAGTTTACCACTCAGAGTGAGTATTATGACAATTAAATTTATTACAGATCACCCTACCCTATTCATTTCTGATAAGAGAATTCTAGTCGTGGCAGATCTTCATATTGGTTTGGAATATGAATTGTATAAAAAAGGAATTGTAATTCCATCACAAGCAGAAAAATTTCAAAAAATTCTCGATCAATTAATTAAAATAACCAGAGCAAAAACACTTCTGATCCTTGGTGATATTAAACATAAAGTTCCTGGAATAAGTTATAGGGAAGAAAAGGAAATTCCAAAATTATTAAATCACCTGACAGAAAAAGTTCAAGTTATTTTGGTTAAAGGGAACCATGACACTCTTTTACGTGGAATTATTCCAAAAGAAGTTAAAGTTTGTTCTCCCCGCGGACTTAAAATTGGAAAATATGGATTCTTTCATGGTCATGCTTGGCCTTCTAAAAAATTGATGCGGTGCGATTACCTTTTTATGGCTCATACACATCCGGCTATAGAGTTTAAAGATAAACTTGGTTACAGGTTTATAGAACAAGTTTGGATAAGAGGGGGAATGGGTAAGGAGCTTGTTAAGAAAAAATACAAAATAAAAAAAACTGGAGAATTACAAACAACAATTCTACCAACTTTCAATAGACTGCTTGGAGGAGTAGCTCTTAATCGAATGTTGGATGAGGAGTTGATAGGTCCTGTTCTTGCAAATAAATTTCTTGATATAGAAAAATCCAGAGCCTACTTACTGGATGGAACATTTCTTGGAACTATAGGAAATTTAGGAATTAAGAGTTTATTCTGACGGTGCTACTGCTACTATTTACACCTACTGTGCTTTCATACATTTCCCTTATTCTTTCAACTGTTCTTTGAACCTTTGGCGTCAAAGTTTCATTAAATCTTTCTCTCCATTCTGTTGCATTAACAATTTCCCACTTTGCCCCACATTTACATTTTCCTTCATGACATAGTGTTGTATCATTTCCCCAAACTCTGGGGCAACCTAAATGAGCACAATCTGCATTGACTGTACAATTTGTTTTTCTTATTTCGCTTATTATTTGTCCAATTCTTTCTTTAATTTTTTCTGCACAATTTTCATGTCCTTTCATCGACGCATTTATTGCATGTTCTATTGCAGGTTTGGCTTGTTCACTAACGTTTGCCAAAACTCTTTCTAAAACAAGAATGTGTTTGTAAGTCATGTTACAAACATGTTCTGCTAAAAGGGTAACATTTCTTCCCAATCCTTCGGCCTTTTCAGTTAGGTTTATAGATTTGTTTATTTCTTCTTCATATTCTTCCGCAAGCTCTTCAGCTTCCTCCACTTTTCCTTCTAAAGCCTTTACCCTTACTTTCTCTAACCTACTTTCAGCAAATCTCATTCTAAACTCTGCAGCTTTTTCAGGTAGATTTTCACTTAACCTTATAATTGCAGTTTCATGTCCCTTTAAAGAAACATTTATTGCTTTTGCTATTGCTGGCTTTGCTTGCTCTGGGACTTTCTCCAGAACTTCTTCTAAAACAAGAATATGCTTGTAGGTAACATTTGATACATGTTCAACCAAAGCGGTGATATTTCTTCCCAGAACTCTTAATCCTTCAACTTCATTTTCTGTTTGATTTATTTCTGCTTCATGCTCTTTCATTAAGTCTTGAATAAATTCTGGTTTGCCTCTTCTAACCATTTCGTTTGCTTCTGCTAATCTTTCACCTGCAAATTGTAGATGTAGCTTTGCTTTATCAGCTCGATTAAAAGTAAAGAACATTCGAATTCTTTCCCATGCTCTATCCAAACCATAAAGCCAAGAGTCTGGTGTTGTTCCCGCTCTTGGCAATTCTTCTTGGGCTACAACTGCCACACCAATTATTGATAAAGTTAAAATAACTGTAATTAGGATCTTATCAATTTTCATATAATATTATTTTGATATATAAGTTTAAAATTCTTTCAATAGTTCTTTTTCATTCGGGCTTAATATGTCCCAAATTTCTCTCAGAATTTTAAGCTCATCTTCACTCAAAACAGAGACTAGTGTATCACCTTCTTTTATCTGTCTTCCTATGGTAGGTTCTTCCATGCTAACTGCAACTTTTTCTCCAGGTTTAGCTTCTTTAATACTTTGCCCCTCACTTTGAACTTCTTTTACCCTTCCAATTATTTTTCCGTCCTTTCTTTTCATCAAAACTCCAGGTTTCAACAATCCTTTTTGAACTTCAACTCCAAAAACTGCTGGACCACTTACACGAAAAACAAAACCTTTAAGAATTTTGAGTTGGCAAGGGCGAGAGACTTTTTCTATTTTTTCTTGAACCTCTCTTTCTTTTTTCTTCAAACACCACTCTTTATATTCTTCTATCAATTTGTAAATTATATTATTTTGAAGAATTTTAATCCCCAAATCCTTTGCTAAATTTTTAGCATCTTCTAATGGTTTGACATTGAAAGCAAAGATGACTTTTTTTAAATCATCTTTAATGTTCTGCAATTCGATTATGTCTTCTTTTACTATATTCCCAACTTCTGCTTTTCTTATCGGTATATTCTCCTCTGTCAATAATTTTATCATCGCTTCCAAGCTTCCCAGAGTATCAGCTTTTAGAATAACTCCTTCTACTTGTTTGATAAATTGAATTTCTTCAACTTCTTTTTGAACTAATTTTTTAGCATCCTCAATATCTTTTTCAGTTTTTGCAATGACTAAAGGAGAACCAGCAATAACTCCTTCAAGATTCTGAGCTGAAATTTTTATTCCTGATGCGGCAAAAACTTCATCAACAGACTCAAATTGTTTTTCTACTCTCAATTCATGCAAAGGTCTTGGTCTAAGCAAAGCTTTAATTTTTGTTGCTATCGGTTTTTTTCCTCCAATGACTAAATAATCACCTTTTTTAATACTTCCATTATACAAAATCACATCTACAGTAATTCCAAAACCCCTAACATCTTTAACTTCTAATATTGTACCCTGAGCAACTTCAGAAACTTGCAATCTTTCTTTTAAAAATTGTTGAGCCAAACCAACCAAGACCATCAAGAGATCAGGAACACCTTCTCCAGTTATCCCAGAGCAAGGAACTATTGCTATTTCTTTTTTGAAATCTTCTATTCTGTCAAGTCTTTCTGAATCAAATCCCCTTTCTGCTAACTGCGAAACAATTTGATAAACTTTTCTATTTAATTCATCTTTCACGCTGTCTCTTTGTTTTGCGAGACTGTCAAGAAAACATAAGTTTGAAGAGGGATACCACCCAAAGATTTTATCAATCTTCGTTGCTGCAACTACAAATGGAGCTTTGAATTCTTTAAGTATCATTAAGCTTTCATCGGTTTGTTCCTTAAAACCTTCATTAATATCGACAACTAAAATTGCCAAGTCCGATACTGCTCCACCACGCTTTCTTAAAGTAACAAAAGCAGCATGTCCAGGAGTATCAACAAATAATAAACCAGGAATTGTAATTTTAATCTTTAATTTTTGAAGTAGATTTCCACAAATTTTTTTAATGGTATCAATTGGAATATAACTTGCTCCTACATGTTGAGTTATAAGTCCAGCTTCAGTCTTTGTAACAGAGGTACCTCTAACTTTGTCTAACAAAGTAGTTTTTCCATGGTCTATGTGTCCTATTGTTACTATGATTGGTGATCTTATTGTCATTTTAATCACTTTGTTTAATATTAAGTTTCAGATTTACTAATAAAGTTTTAGAATGAGAGGAAAAATAATTACCATATTGATCATATTATTTTTGGCAGGAACTATATTTAGAGGATATATCATTGAAATAACTAAGAGAGAAATAATAAAACAAGAAGCCGGTGTTCAAATTTCTCCAGATCTTTTTGAAAGTTTGAAAAATGCTCCTTTTTTAAATTACATTGGGGTAAGTCAACCCCAGGCCAATTCATTAACTTGTTACGGTTCCCATTTAGAGACACATCTGCCCTTGGAAGAAAATGGCGTTGTTTATCCTGGTCTTTCATTTGTGGGTATTGTGAGCGGTGGGCAATCAATATCATACGCATACAGTGTAGGAGACCCTCTTGCTGCATTTGGTTATAAAATGGACGAGGAAGTTTATTCTGAGGTAAGTATTAACTCACAAGATTTTGAGATAATAACATATCCCCATATGATAGTAAAAAAATTTAATTATAGTAGTTTGTTCATAAAAACAAACATTACATATTCGGATGCAGATACGTTTTATATCAACGTAAAGGTAGAAAATAGGGGTAATGAATCAAAAAAGATTACTCCAATCATCTACGGGAGAGCAGCAAATACCTGGGCAAGGGTTATAAACTCATTTCCTATTTTTCCAAAAGGAGAAAAAAAAGACAATTATATTTTTGTATCAATGAGATACATTTCGATTTATCCTAAACTTTACTTAACAAAGGTTAATGCGGTAATGAAACCATCTTTTCAAATAAAAAATTTTATAAGAGGAGAGGGAATTCTCTACAAAGTAACAGGAGATGATATAGAATTAAAGAAGGGGGAAGAAATTTCATTTTCATATGCAGTTGCTGTAATTACAAAAGGAAGTGAAGAAGAGCTATTACAACATGTTAATGGTGCACTTCAGAAAAATTGGGAAGAAATAGAAAAATCTTCCAGGAAATTTTATAAATCTTTTATAGATTCCCTACCTCAGCCTGAATTATGTCTTGATGAAAAGGAAAAAAGGGCTTATGCATATGCAGCGTGGTTACTTCGTCATAACTCCAGGTACCCGACTGGAAAATTTAATTATACGATAATTGTTCCTGCTCACACTTTTTATGATGCTTTGTGGATTTGGGATGCAGCATTTCATGTTTTAGCTTTAAGAGAAATAAACGTTACATTTGCACAAAATCATATTATTCAATTCTGTGAAAGACAAGATCCAACAACGGGAATGATTTACAATTTCTATACTGAAGAAGGGCACAAGATAGATCCCCCAGTGTCACTAGCTCCTTTTCTATCTTGGGCAGCTCTTTCTATCTACGAATTTAGTGAAGACGAAGAATTTCTAGAGAAGGTATATCCTTGTTTATCCAAATTTCACAATTGGTGGTACGAGTATAGAGATGCAGACAAAGATGGTCTTGCAGAATATACTCATGCTTACGAAAGTGGATGGGACTCTTCTCCAAGATGGGATAAATTTATATTGGGAATTAGAATACCTAGGAATCCTTTCACTCATATAAGTGTAGAAGCAGTAGATCTAAATTCTATTTTATATATTGATGCCCTCACTCTGGCAAAGATGGCAAAAATTTTGGGACAAGATGACTTACACTGGATTGAAAAAGCTGAACAAATAAAAGAAAGGATTGAAAAAAACATGTATGATAATAAAACAGGTCTATATTTTGATACTCAATTGGATGGGGAGATGATAAAAATAAAGACACCTGCTTGTTTTATGCCACTTTGGGCAAAAATAGCGAGCAAGGAAAAAGCAGATTATATGATCCAAAGATATTTGCTTAATGAAAGTGAATTTCTAACCCCAATGCCTTTTCCAACAGTTTCGAGAAGTGAAAAAACTTACATGACTGACGATTATTGGCGTGGAAACAATTGGTTGCATATTAGTTTTCTTATGCTGGAAGTTTTACACAAGTATGGTTATGATGAAGAAGCGGATGCAATAGCAAAACAAATCATAGCCCATATGTCAAGAGCTGAAACATTTGGTGAAAATTTTAACCCAGAAACTGGAGAAACAAGTGGCCATACTGATAATTGTTCTTGGGGTGCTGCAATTTATATAGAGATATGTTTAAAAAGATATAAAGAGGATATATTGGAAAATGGCTTAGGAGATGAAATAATAGGAGGGTAGATAGAATGGGTTTTGAATATACGAATAGCAGGGGAGTGAAATATTATCTGCACAAAAGGGGACCTTTGTTATTTTTCTCAAAAGACCCCGCAGATTCAATAGACTTGCCTGAAAGACTTGAGGTAAAGGAAAATCCAAGAACTGGTTTACCGATGGTAAAGAAAAAATAATGATTATTTTTTCTTATAATTTTTGAAAATGTAAGATTTTTATAATTTTTTTTAGACGATTTCCCAAGACTATAATTTAATTTGTTTTAACTACTTACAATAATTAGTGGAATTATGGTTTTAACCCTAGCGGATATAACTCCCATTAGTTTATGTATAGTTACTCAGGAACTTTTTGATACAAAAAGATTTCAACAAAATTTTGGTGACAACTTAATTTTGAGGGCTAAAGACAAAGATTTTGAATCAATTTTATTACCAGTAAAAAGAGAGCTCAATTCAATTGTAACTCAAAAAAATTTTTTAGAATGTTATAAAGCCGTAGTTATTAACAACATAGATAAAATTCTAGGTTTGGTTTCTTCTAGATACTCTTACATAAATTACAAATCTGTTGAAAGTATCGTCAACACAGGAAAAGACCTTATAAAAAAGGTTAAGTTTGCTGATAATTTTAATGAAATTGCTGGGTTAGAAGCAATTTTTAAAGGCAAAATTACTTTGCCTATATACGAATTGTTTGTCAAATATATGAAAAAATCTGTTTAGTATGTTGCCAAAAGATGTTGACATTGAAATAGAAAAATTAAAAGCGAAAAAAATCGGGTTAGCAAATAAAATAAATTTAACCAGAGATTTCGAGGAAAAAGAAGAATTGCAAAAAGAAGTCGAAAGAATCCAAAATCAAATTGATGTTTTAGAAAAGTTTAAATCTAAATCCTAGAAAATTTTTCTTTCTTTTATCATGTGATGGAAAATTATACCCAAAGAAACTGAGAGTAAAGAAATGCTTGATACAATCACCGAAATTCCAGCTAGAACCCAACCAAGACGGGAATGATGTAAGTTAATTGTTCTCTTACCTAAACTTATAACGATCGCAGAAGATTTCTTTTGATTTATTTTTTTAGATATTTTTATTAAATTGTTTTTTACATTTTTCAAATTTTGAAATGTAAGCAAAACTCTGGCATTCTTCCTATAAAATATTTCTGCAACTAGAAAACCAGAGAAGGCAAAGAAACTCTGTTCTGCTATTAAGTATTCGATCATATTATCATCCACTTTATAAGGAAATGAAAGAGTAAAGCCAGATATATTGTCAAGCCGCTCTAATCATTCCCTTTCTATCATTTTTTACTTCTCCTCTATAATTTTCTTGGTTTAGGTACTTAAAATTTGTGTAGATTAAGACATATAAAGAAGTATCATTTTATGAAGAAAATTTGATTTTTGGATTAAGATCCTTTATATTTGTATTTTTTCCTTCTAGCTATTTTTTTCCATTTCTTTTTTAATTTTATCCATATAGCTTCTCTTCTTTCTGCTTTGTAAAGTTTTACTGGCCAGAAAAGATAAATGATAATTAGGACAACAACAACTGTACAAACACTGATTATAATATAAATCATAAGATTTGTTCTCCCCTTTTCTAATTCTTGTTTAGCTTTATTTAGTTCACTTCTTGTTTCAGCTTCTAAAGTTTTTATTTCACTTAAAATGCTATAAGCACTAAAATAATCTTCTTCACTCACATGGGTTTCTGCTTGTTCAATTTTTGTTTTGAGCTGGTTTAGTTTCTCTTCCGCTAAACTAACATTTACTTCTCGGGCTTTGGTTTGATTTATTTCTTCCTCCAAATCAAGCATTTTCGCTTTGTATTCGGCCAAAGTATTGTTTATTTCGGTCTTGTTTGCTTCACTAGGAAGAACTCTTAGAGTAAAGTTTGATGTGATTGTTTTATTCGGGCTATAAGCTTTGAAATTTCCAGAATAATCTTTTATTTCAACCAAACCAACAGAAAAATCAACAAGAAATGCAGCAGTTGTTCCTGAAGTAAGAGTAACATCAGTAGAATTGATACTGTACCAACTTGAATTGATATCTTCAACTATAAAGTTTACTGCTTGACTTATCTCACCTGTATTTTTTACTTGAACAATTGTTGAGTTAGATGAGTTTTGCTCTACAAGAATTAAACTCTCAACTTGCGTAAAAGCTAAATTTGCTGCGTAATATTCTACTGTTAGGGTTTTTGACTTTGAAGTAGAACCGTAGTTTGCTGTTGCTGTATTGTTGCATTTATAGATGTAAATGCCATCATCTAAAGTTTGGGTGTTTGGATTTGAAACTGAAGTATCATTTCTGTACAAACTTACTGAAACTTCATCAGAAGAACAAGAGACAATTGTTTGAGTACCCTCAGATACACTCCAAGATGGTGCAATACTCAATTCAAGTTCGGGTGTAATTTTGCTTATTGTAATTGTGTTTTGTGGGGTTGAGTTGAAAGAATTAAAAGAATTGTTTGCATAGATCTTCCAATGAAATGTTCCCACCAGTAAGGTAGTATTATAAGAAGAAACATTTGTGCCAGGAAATCTGAACATTGTATAATTAACAAGTGACCCAGACCAATCACCTTCTATCAAGCTTACGTTAAATCCATTTGGGTCATTATCATCAGTCCAAGTTACATTAAAAATTGATAATGTGGTAGGAGAATAGCTAGAAGGAATTGAAGTAGAAATAGAATACTTTGGTGGTGGATAAATAACTGTTAAATAGTATGTTGCTCCAGTTGAATTTGTAGTATAATTTGCATTTCCTGTAGCATTTGCCTTGAATTTATAAATCCCTATAGGGAGCACGTCTATGTATGGATTTGTTACAGAACTATCGTTCTTATATAAAATTAATGAACAGCCAGTTTGGGTACAAGAAGAAGTTGCAGTAACATTTAGTGTTGTCCCATTAATAATAGTAAAATTTTGATTTATATTGCCATTGAAATAGATATTTATCAAATTCTTGGCGTTTGTCACATCATACATAAATACAGAGGTTGAGTTCCATAGACTGGCAGTATCACTTGCATACCATTTATAAGTATAGTTCGACACAATAAAATCTGTTAAAGTTATACCATACTTATTTGAACCCAAGCTCACAACAGCAGGAGAAGTAGTATCTGTGTAATTACTGGCACCATCCCATTCAAATATTACTTCACTTACAGCAACATTGTCTGTCCAGGTGATATTAAATGTATAAGTTTGAGCAGGAGAATATTCAACAGGAGAATCTGGAGTAGTTGAGTTACTGGACCATTGGGGTACTGTTTGATCTTCAACTGTGACAGAAACACTTCTTGAATTAAAAATATTATTTACATCCAAAGTAGAAACGTTGAAGTTAAAGCTTCCAGTTGTTGAGGGAGAATTAACTTCAAACCAAAAATATTCAACAGTACCAGCAGCTACAATACCTACAGAAGTCGTATTAGACCAAGTAACAACACCATCACTTGAGAAACTATAAAGTGTGTCGCTCACAGAAGTACCAGGACTAGCAGAGTAAACAAAACTTGAATGTAAAGTAATTTTTACCTCACTAATATTTACTGCATCCGTGTTGTCCAGGGTAAAATTTAATAATATATCTGAAGTACCAGCATTTATTGTGTTTGGATCGACTGAGGCAGTAAAAGAAGCAGCAAAAACATTGGTCGCAAAAATTAAGAAAGTAAATAAAAATGATAAAATTGTCAAATGAACAATATTTTTCATCTTATGACCTCTTTAAATATTTAGTCTTATAAAATAATAATTCCTTTAGACTCAAATCTAATGAAGATTGAAGGGCGGAATGATTTTCAAATGAATAAGCCTTAAAAACTGAGGAGAGCAGACTTTTTACCTATTAAGTGCTAAACCGAAAGAATTATCGTTACCAAAACCCTAATTCATTTTGTGTCTAAGTTTGTAGTCCATAACATGGTAATCACGGTCGAATTCTCAGATGAAGTAGACCTCAATTTAATAGCAAATAAACTGGAAAATACAGAATACGCCCCTGATCAATTTCCAGGATTAGT
>JAUWXZ010000009.1 GCA_030616125.1 Candidatus Aenigmatarchaeota archaeon | reverse complement strand
CCCAAAGAAAAGATTAAAAAGGAAGAAGCAAAAGAAGTTGAAAAAATTGAAACACAGACCAGTAAAACAGAGTAGTTTCTTTAAAACTAAAGACGAAAAGCTTGAAAGAATTAGAAAGATTTGTGATCGATGTGGAGATGGAACCTTCATGGCAGATCATGATAACAGATGGTATTGCGGTAAGTGCAAGTTAACTATTTGGAAACAAAAAAATAAGTAAGCTATAAATTTCTATTATTCCACTAATTCTACTTTAACGGAACCGTCATCAGATTTTATTATTTTAATTCTTAATTTTGTCAAAGGCTTACTTCTGCTCCAAATTTTCTCATTAAGGTTTTTATCAATTTTTATTTTTTCTGTTTTTGTTTGCTTTTTCAAAACATCTTTTAAAATCGTTAAAGTACTTTTGCTCCTTTCCCATCTAGGTCTTTCTAATACTTTTTTTCTTAAGTTTATTACCATGATTTTTTCTTCAGCCATATTTTTAATTCAAAGTAGATATATTTAAAACTCAAATACAAAAATTAATATATATGAAAGGAATTAGTCCACTCATAGCAATTGTTCTATTCATTGCCATAGTCATAGGAATAAGTGGAATTATTTCTATTTGGCTAACAGGATCTGCAAGAACAACTACAGCAATTGTTGAATCGGCCACAGAAAAACTGCAATCGGAATAGTGGTCACGAATGCCAGGGACACAAAACTTAACCAGTGTTAAAAATTATACTGAAACAAAAACAACTAATTGACAAATCAGAAAATCTTAAACTTTAAGTCTAGTTCTTCTCCATTTTTTTACTTTACTAATGTTAATTCTTCTAGTTCTTGCACGTTTTAAACTATATTTTTTTATATCAGCCCATCTGGGTGCATTTCTAACTTTTTTGATTTTTCCAAGTTTTACTTTTTTGCTCAAGCTTTTTATTGGCATTTATTTCACCAATTTTCTTATCTCTTTACTTTTTTCTATTGCTAAATCTATCATCTTTTCTATATTTTTAAATTCAATTCCTTTAATGCCCTGTTTTTGCATGGCACAAATTTTGTTGTCCTCCCTTAATGCTACACTAAGTTTGGATTCTAATATTTTTTCTTCTTCAAGATTCGGATCAATTAGTAGTGTATTGCCAATTTTTCCAACAGCAACATTAATTGGTTTGAAGACTACGGGCAATTTGCTTTCAAATTCTCCTCTGATTATTTCATCATTTTTTAGTTTAGGAATTTTTGTGTTTAGTAAAGCTATTAAACTAGCCAAGGCAGAAGCATCCAATAAATTTCCCTGATGATTTATGATGCAAATATCGATAGATATAATCCAAACTTTCTCTTTTGGAATAATACATAATTTATCAAGTTCTATACATTTTGATTCTCTAATTCCTCTATCGACGACCCTTGACAATTCTACAGCATCTTCCCCTGGTGGTCCTGATTCAAATTCTGGGGATGCTAAGGGACTAAATTCTGCATGAACCATCAGTATACCATCTTTTGGTGTATCGGGAAAAGGTTCGCCAATACCCAATTTCACTCCAGCTATTACTTCTGTTTTACCTAATCTTACTAAAGCTGAGCCTTCTGCTTTTTGTACAATGTTTTTTTCGATTTCTATCTTACGGAATTCGTCAAACTTTCTTCCGTCTATTCTTTTCCCATTTTTTATTAGCTCTAGGCTGTAGAGTTCTTCCATTTCATTCACTTTTATATTTTTCTCTTAAAACCCCTTTCTGCAATTCACAAATTTTTTTACATGAATCTTTTGCTAAATTTAACAATTCAATCAATTCATCCTTTGTCAAAAGCCCATCCATCTGTAGCAAAGTGACTTCATCTTTACTAGGCAAAATAGCAAAAGCAACATCTGCTTCTGAATTATTATCTTCCTCTCCATTTAAGTCAACCACAAGTGTACCATTAATTTTTCCAACCGAGCAGGCAGAAACCAAGTCACGCATTGGAACCCCTGCAGAAGTCAATGCAATAGAAGAGGCGTTTATTCCTGCCACTCGGGTAGAACCATCAGCTTGAATGATTTCAATAAATACGTCTATTACTGTTTTTGGAAAATCTTCTAGAAATGTTGTGGGCCCCAAAGCCAGTCTGGTCACTTTTGATATTTCTATACTTCTTCTATTGGGAGCAGGCGATTTTCTTTCATCAACACTGAATGGGGCCATAGCATATTTGCATCTTAGAATTCCAGTTTGCGATTCTTGTAAATGTCTTGGAAACAAAGCCCTAGGACCACGAACAGATGCTATGGCTATTGTGTTACCAAATTTTACTTTAGCAGAACCGTCGGCAGTAGAGATGACATCTATTTTCATTTCCATATCTCTCAATTGTTTAGCCAATCTTCCGTCTATTCTTTTCCCATTTTTTATGAGTTTAATTCCTTTTTTGATCATTTATTCACCTAACATTTTTTCAATTTTTTCTGTCAATCCGATAATATGAGATTTTTTTTCAATTGCTAAAATCGCCTCTATCGCTTTAGTTTTATTTCCATCTTTCAACCACACAACACCATTTTGTCCAACAATTATTTCACAACCAGTTTTATTTTTTATCAGATTTATCATGCTTCCATCTTTTCCTATAATCCTCGGAACTTTGCTTGGTGTAATTTTAATCATATTTCCTTTATATAATTTTTTTGCGTTTCTATCAACCATCGAGACCTGCACAACTTTATTTGTTGTAACTTTAGAAATCTTGCAGAAGATTACATCACCAATGTTAAAATATCTGCTGAGGTCAGTTCTAGACGTATCTACAAATTCGTCAACAGCTTCAGCTAAATGCAAAAATGCTATATAGGGCGAATTTATATCTACAGACCAACCAGAAATCTCTACTTCTAATATTTTTCCAATAACTCCATCCCCAATTCTCGGTAAATAAACTCCTGCTAGCGGGATAACAGAAATTTCATTTTCATTAACTTTTGTTATGCCTAAAACTTTTGAAAAAACGTTATCATTTTCTGGATAAACATTACTTCCTAATTTTCTTCCTTTTCTTTCTTCAATTTGTTCTCCAGGCAAAACAACTTTTCTTTGCATTAAATATCAACTCTTTTTAAAACTTTTGATTCAAAATTACCATGAGTTAAAGAAGAGATTTTTTGGAAGAATTCATTTTGCATCCCTGCTAAGATTTCTATGCTGACTTGCAAGCTTCCGTCACCAAGCCATTTTTCTTGTGAGATAGTTCCGTACTTTTTTAAAATTGAATAGGATTTTCCGCTAAATTGGGGTGGGATTTTAATTTGAAAAACAATTTTTTGGAATTTGATTGGTAACAGAACTTTAATTTCTTTTAGAACCCCATCTACTTGTGATTCAGCATCTACAAAAGGATTGATATTCACTCCCGATTTTTCAATTGCATTTATTATTCTCGGTAAAGGATGTGGTGCATTAGTTTGGGGGTTAATTCCTTTTTTTGAAATCATTGTAGCTATCTGATTTTTTTTCTGTTCGATCATTCCTCTTTTTTGCTCAGTCGTTAATTGTAATTCCCCATTTTTTATAATTTTCTCAGCAACTTTGAAAACATCTGTTGTACCAAAAACCTTTTGTAAATCTTGATCAGAAACCACATCTGTACTTCTTGCATCACGATAAATAGCTGGATATGCTAAAATTTCATCCATTTTTATCTTTTCTCCTCTTCTAAATTCTAAAGCTTTATCCGGATCAACCAAGATCTCAAATTTTTGGCCAGAAGATCGCAACCTAGCTATAACAGCCTTATCTATGTCAACAACCAAAACATCACTTTAAGGCCTTTTTAATTTCATCTTCTGTGAGTTTTTTAAATTTCCTATCCTTTTTTATAATTACAAAGTCAATTGCACTTTCTTTTTTTTCTTTCTCAGTTTTTGAGAGTATATCCACAGCCAATTTAATAACATCATTTTCGCTCATGTTTGCCTTCCATTTCTGTTTTAAAATTTTATTTGCTACGCTTGCCCCTCTTCCAATAGCATAAGCTAACCATTCATATAATACACCGGAGGGATCTGCTTCTATTAAATGAGCACCAGACTTATCAACCCCACCCAAAAGAAAAGCCACACCAAAAGGTCTTAATCCTGCATAGAGTGTGGATAACTGCATTCTATCCCCAATAACTCTTGCCAAATTCCAAATATCTATGGGTTCAGTGTAAGTAAGTTTGTGGACTTGTGACCTTACCTGAGCTTGATTAACTAAAATTCTAGCATCGGCTAAAAAACCAGAAGCCACAGTTCCTATATGATCATCTATTTGAAATATTTTTTCTGCGGAAGAGGAAACTATCAGGCTTCCCGTGGGCTTAATGGTGGCAAGTAATACTCCATCTTTAAATACAATTCCTAAGCTTGTAGTGCCTCTTTTAACGGCTTCTTTTGCATATTCTACTTGGAATAACCTCCCATCCGGAGAGAAAACTGCTATTGTTCTATCATAACCCATATATTCTGGAAGTATTTCTGGGATAACACTCACCTACAGATTATTTTCTTTTTATATGTTTAAATTTATTTTAATTTTAACCCTTTTATAGTTCCAGAGACTTTTAAAATTTTGAATATAACTCTGTTGTCTCCAAGTCTTGAAATTAAACCTAAACCTGCTAAAACTTGTTGAACAGATTTGTTGTTGCATTTTATAACTCCAATTTGTTTTTCTTCATCATAAAGGTTTTTTATTATCCATAAGTTTGTTTTAGAAACTCCAAATTCTCCAAAAAAATCTAAGAAAGTGTTCCAAATGGCTTGCTCTAAGTCTGGATAAAAAATTGGCTCTTCTGAAATTACTTGGAATTTTATATAGCGATCCTTTTCTCTTAAAGTTGGTAACAAAATTTTAGGTCTTTTTTGTTTCATTTCAACCCCATATCTTTCAATATCTTTTTATGATTCCATCCCATGTTGCGATAACGTGGGCCTCTTTTTGGATCATCGTAGTATCCAACATACTGAATAGACTTTTTCATTCAATCACTTTAACTAATTCATTTAAATTATTTATTATTTTACCTGCATTTTTTAACTCTTCTATTGATGAAGTAGTTGTAACTGCTACTGTAAAACATTTGGCCTTTTTTCCAGCATCTACATCTTGAAAATTATCTCCAACATAAATTGCTTCTTCAGGTTTTATTTTTAAATCATTACAAGCTTTAAAAATGGCATCAGGGGCTGGTTTTGGTTTTGCTTCATCACCACAAACAATAACATCAAAATATTTTTTTATATCAAAATACTCAAGAATTTTATGAGTTACAAAGGCAACTGTGCTTGTTACCAATCCTAATTTAAATTTCTTCTTTAGTTTTTTGAGAATAGCCATTACATTTGGATATATTCTTGTAAATTTTGTAAACTCTAATCGCTTTTTGTGATAATGATCTGCAATTTTCTTCATCATTTTTTTTGTTAAATTTCCAAAGGAAATCTTAATACAATCATCAATATGCGGGCCCCAGAATACATCTTGATATTTTTTAAGATCTAACTCTTTTTTACCAAAATATTTTAGTGCAGAATTGTATGCAATATAATTAGTTTTCAAAGAATCAATTAATACACCATCCAAATCGAATAGAATAGCCTTTATCATTTCACAATCTTAACCCCTGGGCTTATCCATTTTTCACTCTTTCTTTCTTTTGCTTGTTTAATAATACTTTCTGGAATTTTTGTTATAGCATCCTTAGATTCTTTCAATTCCAATCCAAGCTGAGTAGCAAATGAAACTATCACATTTGGGTCTTTCAATTCAAAATGACTTAGCGCACCCGAACATAAAATTATTGGAGCTTTAAATTTCTTTGCAAGTTTTATGTTATTTTGAATATTTGCTAAAATTTTGCTTCTTGTAGCTTTGCTTGAAATCAAAATTTCTCTGAAATTGACTTCTATCGCAACTCGATTTTTTACTGCAAGCTTTACAGAAACATGGTCTAAGCCTGAATCAAGCCTTTCATATTCTGGATGAGTTAAAATATCAACTTCTGGAGTTTCACAGGCAATTCTATTTAATTCTAAATCTCCACCCCGAGCGAGTAAAATATCAAAATTTCTCCTTATTTTTTCTAAAAATTTTAATTCTTTGACTGATCGAGCTTCAAAACCAAGAAAAATTTCAATACCAATTTTTTGCTTAACTTTTTTAATTTCTGCTTGTAATTTTTTAATTTGGTTTTTTCCTTCATAGTATTCAGCAAAACAAATTCCTTTATAACCTAAAGCTTTAGCAGTAGATGCTAATTTTTCTAAACTTGATTCTCCTTCCGAAAATGCAGAATGTATATGCAAGTCGTAGTTCATAATTAGATGTTAATTTGTTGAATTAAATTAAGTTTAATGTTTTTCTTCATCTGCGGCTAAATTATTTTTACTATTTTGTAAGTCCTCTAAAAACTCTTCTTCTTTGTTTACAAATCCAATTGATTTTTGGATCGTTTATTATATTAGGATGATTTGGGTCAACAAGAATACACTCAAACCATCTGTACATTCCATCTTCTCCAACCCAATACGAATTTAAAACCTCTAAATTTTTGAATTTTCTGTTTGCTTTTTCTTCAGCTATCTGCTCTAAACTTTTACCAGGAGTGAATTTAACCAGTCCTGATTTACTTGGTTTTCTACCCCTCCTTCCATATAATCTTCTTTTCCTCCCACCTTTTCTAATCCTAACTCTTACTAGAACAAAACCTTGCTTGGCTTTATAACTCAACTTTCTAGCTCTATCTGTTCTTGTAGGCTTCTTAATCCTTTCCACCACTCTTTGCTTTCTCCATTCAATTAGTCTTTTTTTTAGGATATCTTTCAGATTTTCCCTTGGCTTTTTCCATAGTTTTGCAATATAATGATAACTACTTTTTACCATAACACCACTTGGATATTAGTTCTTATCGACAATCAGCTTTAAATATTCTATTTTCAAAATCTTTAAAAGGTGGCATCTTGCATCCAGTAATAAAATTAATAATTGGAGTAATACTAGCTGTTGGGAGTATTTATTACATAGTAAGTGGAATTCCAGGCTATCTTGGACCTGGATTGCCAGATCTTTTGACTGTGCTGAATGGGGCCATACCAATACTAGTATTTGTTCTAGGCATATTCATAGTTTGGTTGGAACTAGATGAACTAAAAGTTGAGAAAGAAATTAGCAGAGAAGAAAAAAAGCCAAGAAGAAAAAAATAACTGAAATTAAAGATTTTTATTCTATCCTTAGCTTTTAATAATTATGGGAGTACAACTGGGAGATATAGTCCCAAGAAAAGAGATTGAATTTATAGAACTCTCAGGAAAAAAGGTTGCCATAGACGCTTATAACACACTATATCAATTTCTTTCAATAATTCGTGATAGGATGACAGGGGAACCTTTGAGAGATTCTAAAGGAAGAATAACGTCCCATCTTTCAGGTTTGCTCTATAGGACATCTAACCTTATTGGAGCAGGCATTAAACCTGTATTTGTTTTTGATGGAGAACCTCCAAAATTCAAGAGAAAAACCCTCAAGGCTAGAGAAAAATTGAAAGAAAGGGCAAGGGAAAAATGGAAAGATGCTTTGAAAAAAGGTGAAAAAGCAATTACCTACGCTCAAGCCGCAGCTCAGCTTACAGATGAAATGGTTGAAAATTCAAAAAAACTTTTAAGTTACATGGGTATACCTTGGGTTCAAGCTTTATCAGAAGGAGAGATACAATGTGCTCACATGTGTAAAAAACAAGATGTCTATGCTTCTGCTTCTCAAGACTTTGATTCTTTACTGGTTGGTTCTCCGCGCTTGGTAAGAAACTTATCAATTACGGGCAGGAGAAAATTACCAAGAAAAGAAGTCTATATAGAAGTTAAACCAGAGATGTTCGAACTAAAAGAAGTTTTATCTAAACTTGGAATTACACAAAAGCAATTAATTCTGGTCGGAATTTTAGTTGGAACAGACTATAATCCAGATGGTGTGAAGGGAATAGGTCCAAAAAAAGCTCTGGATTTGATAAAACAACATAAAACCTTGAATGAAATTTTAGAGAATATAGGTTGGCAATTTGAAGTTTCAGCAGAAGACATACTTAATTTTTTCTTAAAACCCCCAGTAACAGACAAATATGAACTTGAATGGAAGGACCCCAATTCAGATGGAATAGTTGAGTTTATGGTCGAAGAACATAATTTTTCTAAAGAAAGAGTAGAAAAAGTTATTGAAAAATTGCAAACTGCAACCAAAGAGAAGCAAGTAAGTCTAAAAGGTTGGTTGGAGAAATAAATTTATTGAAATTTAATTGATAGTATGGACATAGAAAAAATACTTGCTGTTGCAAAAAGAAGAGGATTTTTTTATCCTGGAGCTGAAATTCATAAGACCATAGCAGGATTTTGGCATTACGGACCTATTGGTACAACCCTCAAAAAGAAAATAGAGAATGAATGGAGAAATTTCTTCATAAAAGAAGAGGAATTCTATGAAATTGAGGGCACAAACATAATGCCTGAAAGCGTATTCATTGCTTCAGGTCACATTAAAGGTTTTACAGATCCTTTGGTCCAATGTAAGAATTGTAAGAGTTTACATAGGGCCGATAAACTTATTGAAGAGAAAGCCGGAATCTTTGTCCCTGAAAGAACTTCCACAAAAAAAATTGACGAAATAATTAAAAAGAAAAAAATAAAATGCCCAGATTGCGATGGTGAGTTAACAAATACAAGATTTTTCAACATGATGTTTAAGCTTGGTGTAGGCCCAACCGAACAAGCGGAGACTGCATATCTTAGACCAGAAACTTGTCAGACAATTTTCGTAGATTTTCTTAACGTTTATAGGGCAATGAGAGCTAAATTACCGTTTGGTATTGCACAAATAGGCAGATCATTTAGGAACGAAATATCACCTAGGCAAACCTTGCTAAGACAAAGGGAATTTTCACAGGCAGAAGCAGAGATTTTTTTCAATTCAGACAAAATAGATGAATTTCCTCGCTTTGAAGAAGTAAAAAATTATAAATTAAATCTTTTGACTCTAGATGATAAAAAATTAAAAAAAGTTACTGTAGCAGATGCTGTAAAGAAAGGTCTAATAAAGGGTAAACTCATCGCTTACTACCTGGCAAGAATTCAACAATTTATTAACAGTTTAGGCATACCCTTAGAAGCGATTAGGCTTAGAGAACAAACAGATGAAGAAAGACCATTTTATGCAAAGTATGCATTTGATTGTGATGTCAAAACTTCTTTAGGCTGGATAGAAGTTGTCGCAAATCATTACAGAACAGATTATGATTTAAGCTCTCATATGAAAGCAAGCGGTAAGGATTTAAGCGTAGTTGAAAATGGTAAAAAAATCATACCTCATGTTTGGGAAATTTCCCAGGGTATAGATCGAACACTATTTTGTGTAATGTTTCATTGTTTTATTGAGGATAAAAAACGTGGATGGAATTGGTTTAAATTTCCACCAAAGATTATACCTTTCGATTGCGCAGTATATCCATTAGTTTTAAAGGATAATCTGCCTAAGAAAGCAAAGGAAGTCTATGAAATGCTAAGGAAAAAATTTGATGTTTTTTACGATGAATCTGGAAGTATAGGAAAAAGATATGCTAGGGCAGATGAGATTGGAATATCTTTCTGTGTTACAACAGATTATGACTCTCTCAAAGAAGAGGACTGTACGATAAGAGATAGAGATACAACAAAGCAAATAAGAATAAAAATTCAAGATCTAACAAAAATCTTAAAACAATTAATGGATAAAGAAATAGAATTTGAAAAGGCTGGAAAACCGATTTAAGCAGCTTTTCCTCTAAATACTTTAGCAAAATTCGGGGTGATGATTAGATAATCTTCATCTACTCCAACAATATCTCCATCCATTGCCGTACAAGTTTTTCTCAGCTTATCCACTGCACGTTTTAATTCAGATATATCTTCTTCTCTCAAATCCTTTATTCTTAAAAAAATGATATCCCCCCCTCTTAATAATTGTTGGATTTTATCTGTGTCAGAAAAATTTTTCAAGTTATCTATTCTCACACTAATTTTATGTTCTTTTTTTAAGGCAGAAGTATCTATTTCAAGAAATTCTTCAGAGGATTCTTCTTTTTTACTTTTAAATTTTTCTTTTATTTTATCTATAACCACTTTCTCACAATAATTAATTTTGAATTAAGACTTAAATATTTAGCTTCTTGTCCTTGTTTGTTCCAACATACTTACAATATTCCATATTCGCGTTCTTGCGTACATCGGCATGTTTGGATCGTTTATGATTTCATCTAATGTATGAACCGCAGTACTAATTCTCAATTCCAAAGGGTCTTTACTGTTTAGGATATTTTTAGAATCTTCCGCAGCTTTTCTTATATTTTTTGGTACAGTTCTATCATTAATTACATGATCCAACAAATTAATAATCGGGATCAGGTTAACCATAGATTTCACCCAGAAATTCCTTTTAATTTTGTTTGCATTTCTTTCAGTTTTGAACTAATTTTCTCTTCAGTTCTTTCCAAACTCTTTATTCTTAATCCTAAAGTTTCTTTTGTCTCATTCGATTCTTTCTTCAATTCTTCGATTGGTTTACTGACCATAATTGAACCCGTAATTTTATAGGCATTCTTTTCTTTGCTCGAGTTTAATTCTTCTAAAGCTCTTTCGATTTCAATATTCTGTAATTTCAAACTTTCTTTCTGAATCAGTATATTTTGTAATTGTTGTTGATAATTTTGAAACTGGTTTATTAAATTTTCCATTTCTGTTTTTTCCATATTTACCACACTTCTGTTTCCATTATCAACAATGCGTTAATAGATATAGGAACTTAAAATAATTACCTTTAAATAACTTATTTTTTGCTTTTATTTATAAAAGAATGATTTTCGATAGTTATTCTTTGAGAAAATGGGAGAAGTTAGGTTTATCTAGCTTGAACCTTTTTGACCACTTTTGGTCGAAGTTTAATAAAAATTCTAAATCCACAATAAGGACATCTAATCTTATCTCCAACTTTTGTTATCATTTTTTTACACTTTACACATCTATACATTTTTTCACCCTTTCTTTTTTTCCATTACTTTTGGGTAATATGCCAAACCAGTAAATTTATTCCCACATTTTTTACACTGCCAAATTCCCTTAGCAATCCTTTTTACATAAGGCATATTACACTTCGGACATATATGTCTTTGTTTTTGTATTTTTTCTATCTCTGCAACTATTTGCCTTACCTTTCTTCCATACCTTTGTCCAAATCTTCCTGCTGAACCAACTTTCTTTTTTCTTCCCATTAGCTTCACTTTATAATTTTATATCTTTTTTTTGAACTTAGACTTTCAAGTATAAGTTTTAATTGTTCATCAGAAACTCCAGTTTTAAGCTTTCCTTCTTGATAGAGTTGAATTAAATATAATTGTAGCTGAGAGGACAATTCTGGTTTAACTAGTTTTATCCTGGATAGCCTCTCGAATGCTTGTTTGGATAGAATTTTTGTAAGTAAATTTTTCTTGAGTTGCTCTATTTTCTCCAATTCTTCAATTTCATTTGTCATTTGCTTACCTCATATGCTATTTTATCTAAGAATTTTCTCCCTTTTGGTGATATCCTTTTCCCTTTTTTATTCTTTTCAATTAAATTGACTTTTTCTAGTTGCTGTAAAACTTTTCTGATTATGTTACCAGATGCTTTTCTAAAATGCCTTGGTTTAGATCCCTTTTTTTTTGTACCACCATAATAACTTCTTAATCTTGAAACACCAACAGGGCCATTCAGATAAATTCTTCTTAGAATGGAAGCAGTTCTCGTGAACCAAAAATCTTCTTGTTCAGGGGGCCTTTCTCTGTGTGACCCGGATTTAACAAATCTTGCCCAAGTTGGAGGAGAAATTTCTTTAAAAATTTTTAATTCTTCTTTTAGCTTACTAATAAGTTTGTCTGCTTCCACATCTTTAATGCCGACCATACTATAGTTTTTATGCAGACAACATTATATAAACTATTACTGATACCACTATAACAAAACCAGCAATCACCAGAAGAATTATCAACATAGAGAGGGTAAAACCACTTAATTGTTCGCATATTGCTGATTCTTCTCCAGCTTCACATCTATCTGCTAGTTTTTGTAAGGAATTGAAAACATAGAATAAAGCAAAAATGGCAAGAATGATGCCACCAGACCAACTAAAACGGGAGTTGGAAGCATTTAATCATCTTTTGTATGGG
>JAUWXZ010000050.1 GCA_030616125.1 Candidatus Aenigmatarchaeota archaeon | reverse complement strand
GTGGGGCAGCGATGAAGAGAGAAAAACCTATAAGGCTACTAACTACAAACCAATCATTAAGAGAGATGTGTTTAAGAAAGTCCAGAAGATTATAACAGAGAGAGCTGTTAAATATTCAACCAGACATCCAGAAGCAAAATTCTTTAAATTCAGAGGACTTCTAACCTGTGGATTTTGTGGTTGTTCATTAACTCCAACTGATATGAGTTCCAATTACAAAGATAAAAAACCTGGTGAATCTGTCTATTATCGTTGCACCTATAAGAAGAAAGCTAAAGACCCAAATTACTACAAGAATGAGTTCGGGGAAAACCATTCAGGTATTAGGAAATGGAGAGGTGAAATTCATCATAATTGTCCTCAGAATTTTTGGGATGAAGGGCAAATTGATTTTATGGTAGAAGATTTCTTACAGACACTGGTTTATGATGAAAAAGTTTATGAGGAGATTAAGAAAAAAATCTCTCAGGAATGGGAGAGCAGAATCAGTATAAATCAGGCACAGAAAAAGATAGTAGAGAATGAAATTGCCAAGCAGGAAAAGCTAAAAAAGGGACTGATAAGAGGTATGGCTGAAATGGCGGATTTCTCTGAAGATTTCAGGGCTGAATTAGAAGAAGTAAAAACTGAGATTGAAAAGAATCGAGCGAAGCTGGCAGAGTTAAACGAGTTAGAAGATACGGATGATGAGCACGTTACTGATATGTTAGATTTGTGTAAAGACCTTGCCATCCAATACGAAAAGCTAAATGATGAGGATAAAAGAAGATTAGTGATAATCGCTTTTGATTCTATCACATTAAAAGCCGGAAAAGTTGGTAAGAAGGTCTATGACACGGTGAATTTCAAGTACTCAGAGCCTTTTGAAGAACTCTTTAATGGTTGGTTGAAGAAGCACCTTCCCAAGTCCGTTCAGCCTTCAAATGGTATTATTAACTTAGACAAAATCATTTGGTCATTGATTCAAGTTAATAAGGTAATAGCACAAACTGGAGTTTTAAAAGAATTGAAGCAAATCGCTGTATTGAGTTAAACTTCTGAAGATCGGAGAGGGAGTCATTTCTGACTCCCTCTTTTTTTGCACGTGGGGATTAAGCTCTGCCTATAATGATATAATAGCCACATGGGTTTTGATGTTGGGGATACGAAAGCTACTTTTGTTGATGAGAGTTTCAGAAAGAGCGATTTTTGGTTTATACCACTAATTGCGGCTCAGATAAATTTCAACCAAGATTTAAGTTGGTTTCATGAAATACTCTTTAAACTAAAGCAAATTTATCCAACCGCAGAAAAATTAAAAGCTAATAAGGCTATCGAACTCTTATATAAATTAGATATTAGAACTCAAAATAAAATATGGAATTCACTTCAGGATACAGTTATTGCGATAGTAGAGCCAAAAGAATACATAAAAAAGCTGGGAATAGAGGTGTTACCTGATGATGCTTTTAAATTCCGATATGAAAGAAAAGAGATGCGAATAGGCAGAGATGATGAAGGATACTCTCATTTAAATACAATGCTTCAGAAATATCTTGCTAAATGGATTTTACAAGATTCACCTTTATTAGATATTAATTTTTCACTTAGTAAAATACCTTTGTTATCTCCAAAAGAAAATTTTTTTACTATAGAAAATTTTTTATCTTTAATAAATAAAAAAGATGATAGTAGAAAAGAGGTAATGGGAACAATTAAGTTAGCAGCAAGAATGTACAGTACCTTTTTTGATCTGATAGACCCAAAAGAAAAAAGAAGAACCATGGAGCAGTTATTTCAATTTGAACCAGTGTTCATTCATGCAGTTCCAGAGTATCATCGAGAACTGCTTAGGAAATCAATTTCAAGCGATCGATTTTTTCATGAAGGACACGAACCATCGGTTTCAATTATTAAAAAGTGCATTGACAATATAGCAACCAAGCTTAGTTATCATACAGATGATACGATTCCCCAAGGAATAGTTACAGAATTAGCATTCAAGGATAATATAGAAATGTGGGCAGTAGATTGGGCTTCTGGAATTGCTCGGAATATTTATGAAAATGAAGATATAAAAGGACTAGCAAGAAAATTTAAGTACATCATTTTAAATGGGAAAATAATAGAAGCTTAGACCTCTGTACTAATTCATTATAGGAATCTATTTTTTCATACTTTGTTTGATCTTCTTCAATTGATCTTTTGTGAGGGCTTTGATTGTATTTTTAAGAAGCCATGCATCAACGGAAGATTTACCTCATTATTCCTTATTATTTTAATGAGGTAGTATGATAGAATACTCCACAGTCCAGCAAAAGAGATATATTTTTACAAATTTGATACCAACAAGGCATCAAATTTCTCACTTATGATATTACTCAGGTTGACTTTAAATTTTTTGTTTGATATAAGTTTTGTCGGGAGCAAAAAAGAGGGATGGTCACCTTACCAACAGTTTCGGAGGCTCTTAAGACCTTAACAAAGCGCAACGAACTTCATGAGAAAGTTATGTTATTTTTCATGGGGATTCTAGGTCTATTTGGACTTGGTTTATTGATTTATGCACTTTTAGCGAAAGGTCCGGAGCGCCTCGCAGGAATAGTTGGGGGCGTCCTGTTTGAAGCGCTGATTCTTCTTCCATACAACAAAATCCAAAGTATCCGAAACCAAAACATTGTAATTGGTATGCTTGCTGCCATCATCGACCGGTTTCAAGATAAAGTCGACTCTAAAACTCTTAATGAACTAATAAAAGACCTATTAGGGTATGCACTTAAGGGATGATGACGAAAAAAAAGATTTCAAAAGATATTCCGGAACTTATCCAACATGTGGGAGCGATACAGCGAAGTAGATTCAAAATCAATCTTATTGTCCTTGTTGTTCTCGTTGCGACAGTTATATTTGTTGCAGGTTGGTTTACAAGAGATTATGTCAAGCAAAGAAAAATACTATGGGAAAGAGCAGAGAAACTAGATGCAGAAATATTAGAACAGAAAAAACGGTTCGAGGAATTGCAGAACGCAAGTAGACAATCAGATTTAGAGTTTAATAGGGCACAAATGATTTTAGATTTTTTTGTGTTAACATATGGGGAGGAATTATCCTACTTGAATAACAAATTTACTGATGATTTGGACCTTACAACAAAGTATATTAAAAAAGACCCAAGATATCGCCAGCAAAGTGAGCTTTTGAATGATATCTTAAGTATGCAAAAGGAAAACGTAGGATGGAAAATAGAAGGTTTAGCTCCTGAAGAGGGCTTTGATACACTGACTTTTGTAGCGTTCATACTAGAGAAAAACGGGCTATTAGGTAAGCATCGTGCTGTTGACGTGTGGTATCGCTTGGATGAGGTTATCCCGAGAACGGAATCGCCAAGTATGGGTGATGTGGTTTTTTATGATTACCATTTCACTATGTTTCATTTTATCACTGAGAACGGTGTTCCCTTTGTAATAGGGATGACGCCTAAAGGAATACTTGCTCTTAAAGAGGATTTTATTAAGAAAATTGGATATGGGAAGATAGACTACTCCAAGCAATAAAGACCTTCATCATAAGGGGACAAAATTCATCTGCATCTTTTACTTTACTGCTCTGAGGTTGAGACTAATTTAAATTTTACATTGTAATTCAGGGAAATTCTTGAAACGAGTGGAGGCCAAATCCCCTAAAGCCCTAGCTTCCCAAAAATTGAAGTGGTATAATTCAACTTAATTACTTATAACAAAAGACATGAAGGGGGTTATAAACCAATGTACAGCCCGTTTACTATTCGGCAAGAATCTTTTCAGTCCGCTTGGATTGAGGCAGTCAAGATTTTGTATGAAAACAGCTGGGAATTAAGGAATTTAACAGTACAAATTCAAAATCCTTGTATTTTAGATACAGAAATGAAC
>JAUWXZ010000049.1 GCA_030616125.1 Candidatus Aenigmatarchaeota archaeon | reverse complement strand
CTTCTCTTAGATGGTTTTTACAAAAACAATTTTGGCATGCTTGGTATAGGGTTGAATTTTGCAGAAAATTTAAAAAAACTTTTGATGAGTATGCTTCAAAAAATATGATTTTATCCTCAATTTTTTTATTTAACATCCCTCTTACTTTTAAGCTTTATAAAAAAACAAAAAAGAAAGAAGTATTTTTATTAATTCCTCTTTCCATTATTCGTTCAATTATATGGGTTGTTGGGGCAATAAAAGGAATTTGGGATTTTACAATTAAACCAAAAGTAATTTAAGGTTAACTATCAAAAAATGTATATGAAAAAAGCATTCGTAACAGGGGCAACAGGTTTTGTAGGAGGGCATCTAATTAAAGAATTATTAAAAGAAGGTCTTGATGTTGTTGGGTTAGGACATGATTATAAACCACAAACAACCTTAAGCTTGTTAGGTTTAGATAAAGAAATCACCCTAATTTATGGGGATTTAAGAAACAGAAGTTTGATGAAAAGAATTCTGGCAAGTTATGGAATTGATACCATTTTCCATTTAGGTGCACAGGCAATTGTTTCAGTTGCACAAAAAGACCCCACGTCAACTTATGAAATAAATTGTGTTGGAACTGCAAATTTGCTAGAAGCTTGCAAAGAAGTTAGGGGTGTAAATTCAATTTTAATTGCTTCAACCGATAAGGTATACGGAGAAGGGTTAAGTAGAAAAGAAACCGACCCCCTAAACGGAATTGGAATTTATGAAACTTCTAAAATTATTATGGAACTAACTGCAAGAGGTTTTCAAAAAATCTATAATCTACCATTAGTTATATCACGAGCTTGTAATATCTATGGAGAATATGACTCTAATAGAAGAATAGTTCCGAACACGATAAGAGATTTAAAAAAAGGAGAACAACCCCTAATATTCGTGGGGGAAAAGTCGCTTAGAGAATACGTATATGTTGATGATGTTTGTGATGCTTATGTTTTGTTGGCAAAAGAAATAGAAAGAAGCTCTGGTGATGTGTTTAATGTTGGTTCAGGATATTCAATTGGGCAAGAAGAAATGGTTAAAAAAATTATTGATATATCAAGAACTAATATAGAGCCAAAATATGTAGAAAAACCAGGTATAAAAGAAATATTTCGGCAAACAATAAATTCAGGCAAAATCAAAGAAAGTTTTGGTTGGAATCCTCGTTATTCTTTGAATGATGGTTTGAAAAAAACTTGGGGCAATTGGACAAAACCAACTTACTGAAAAAATGGTATAAGAAAAATGAAGAGCTATTGAAGTAAGTGCTGATGGAAGATGAACGTTAAAAGTCTATTTGCAGCTATTCTTGGCTTGTCTTCACTTGTGTTAGTCGATTTGGATCACTTGTTAGCCAGAGCATACTTCCATTGGCCACCATTTGTTATTTTTTTCTTATTCTTTGGAGTCGGGCTATTACTTTTTTCGAGGAAGATTAAATGATATTTTTTTACCATCTACTAACATTTTTTGCGGCAGTGTTGGGATTAACTTTAGCATTTTTCTTGCTTAAGTTTCGAATTATAAGAAATAACATTTTCATAATTTTTTTCTTTTTTCTTGGTCTTGGCTTGTTTATGCATGCGATAATTTTAGACGGAATAGTAACCAACCGAGAATCATATATAAAATATTATGTGAATCTTGAACCATGGCCGGAAAATTTAACTTTTAGTTTTTTGTGGAATGAAATTTTTGAAATAAAACAAAAATAATATAGAGTGTTCAAATGAAGGAAATAGAGATAGAATTAAAATACGTAATATTTTTTGCTTTTATTTTGTTTCTTTCTGTTGTTTACATTTATTACGGCGCATTCACCGATTCATGGGGATTTGGTGATGAAACATATTACTATCTTGCCTCCAAAAGCATAGTTGAAAACAATTGGGTTATAAGTCATATACCAAAACTATATGCAACAGCCGGCTTTCAGGGAGAATGGCTTGGGAAACCACCACTCTCTTATTACATACCTGCAATTTTTTACTGTTTAGGTAATGGAAATTTAACTGTATTTAAGTTATTTACTCCAATCTTTGGAATTTTAACGGTGTTGCTGGTTTTCATCATTGGAAAAAATCTTTACAATTTCTGGGCCGGATTTGTAGCAGCTATTTTAACAGCTGGTACGCCACTTTTTATACATTTTTCAATAATAACTTATGCTGAAACTCTTACAGCTTTTTTTATTTTGCTTTCTTTGTATACTGCTTATAAAGCAATAACAATAAGATCAAAAAAATGGATTATATTAGCAGGAATAATTTTTGGGTTAGTTATAAAGGAAATAAGTTTTTTCATTCCAATAATTTTTATTGTATATTTGGGATTAAGATTTTTAACTCGTTCTTTTGATATGAAGGAATTTAAAATATTGGCCACAATAGCAGTTATAGGTTTGCTATTATATTCTCCATGGTTGATCAGAAATTATATGTTATTTAGGAATCCAGTTTTTCCAGCATTTCCAAATATTTTCGGATACAGTGGCCTAGATCCAATTGGATATCAATTATTCCGATCTGCAGGTTACAAACCTTTAATGGATGTTATAAACGCTTTTTCATTGCAAGTGTATTTTTTCTTTCTTTTTTTCTTTGGTGCATGGGGGTTATTGTATTTAGTTATAAAGCACAGAATGACAGATCTTTGGCTTCTAAGTGCGATATTAGTTTTGATACTTCCAATAGTTTTAGTATCAACAACTAGAGATATAAGGTATCTTTTTCCAATAATACCAATTTTGGCATTACCAATTTCTTTTGTTTTTATAGAAATGTATAATTCAATAAGTCAATTCGCAAAATATTATAAAATAGCAGCAATTTTAATTGTTTTGCTTGTTTCAATTTTTTCTTTATACCATATTGTAAATGAAAGCAAAAGAATGGATGAAGGAATTAGACACATGCAGCTAGGATTAGGAGAGGCTTTCAAATGGATAGAAGAAAATGCCCCTGAAGATGCTGTTATAATGGATTTATGGACTCCAAATTTAGTGTATTCTACTGATAGAGTTGGGGTATTTCCTCATGCTTTTCATGCTGGAGAGTTATGGGAATTCTGGAAACTTTCTGAGCAAGATGCACTAAAGCTATTAGAAAAACATGAAATCGATTATGTTCAAGTTGAAAGAGTTCTTTTTCAACCTGAACACATCCGAAAAGGAATGGCTTGGATATCAATCCCAGAAGAGTTTATTTATATTGTTGAAGATTGGAGTTCGTTTGAATTAGTTTACAATCAAAATTGGGTTTTGATTTATAAGGTAAATTATGAAGGAAATAAAACAGGAGGGTATGAAATAACACATATTCCCTGGGAGCCAAGATAATCAAGATTTTAATTTTCAATAGACAATTAGTGATGAAATGAGAAAAGAACAAAAGAAAAAACCAAAGGTTTCCATCATAATACCTTTTTTTCGACATATGGAATGTGCTAAGAGTTCGAAGTTCCCCTATTTTGAATATTCTGAACCAGTAAAAGGTTGCGTAGAATCTGTTAGAAACCAAACTTATAAAAATAAGGAAATAATATTTGCAGACACGCATAGTTCAAAAGGAAGTGGTGCAGTAAGAAATCATGCACTAAAAAGAGCTAAAGGAAACATTGTATTTTTTATTTGCTCTGATGCTATTTTGGTTGGTAAAGATGCTATTTCAAATTTGGTAAAAACATTTGAAAAAACTGGTGCAGATGTTGTTGTTGGATCTGCAAAAACGTCAAAGAAAATGCGCCCTTTTATATATTTATTGAATTTAGAATATGAGAAACGCACATGTGATATGGGGGAAAAATTTACTGACATAGGAGCCACAACTTATCTCGCTGTTAAGAAAGATGTACTAAAAAAAATTGGCGGAATTCCAATAAATAGCCCTGTTGTTAAAACAAATAACCCGTTTTTCAATAGTGGTTTTTTAGACTGGGATTTAGCTATTTTATTAAAAAATTATAAATATTTTCATACAAATAAACTAAAAGTTTATCACCATTATCAAACCGATTTCTGGTCTTATTTTAAAAAACAGTTTTGGCAGGGATGGTATCGTATTGGTTTCGGTAAAAAATTTGGTAAATTTAGCGAGGGTTATGCTAATTGGCGAGTAATGTTTCAAACCCCATTATGGTTTTTGACATTTCTTTGGATAATTCTCAGTGTTATTGGATTTCGG
>JAUWXZ010000051.1 GCA_030616125.1 Candidatus Aenigmatarchaeota archaeon | reverse complement strand
CAACTTTTCCTCAGTTCTATTCTAACTGCTTTTGAATCTGTTATATCAACATCAGAAATTTCAGAATTTTTAAAAAATTCATTAAACCTTTTTGCCAGCCATCCTTTTCGGCCAAAAATTAAAATCTTTTCTTTCATTATTTCCTCCTTTTTTCAATTTTAAGAACACAAAATAAATATATCAAAAAGAAAAATTTTAGTCAAATAAAAGGAGGGGGTTTCGAAGGAAACCCCCTCTTAAAACTCTCTTAGAGAACTACTAAAGAACTATTTCCAGTTTCATAGGAAAATCTTCTCCAACTGCCAAAGTCATTTACACGCTTGTATTAATTAATTGAAAATCAATACAGCTAATATTGTGTTTCTTCCTAAGTCTGCTAAGTATTAATTCTTCATTCTTATTTTCCGCTTCCAGTTCGATTTTCGCCTTGTCCATGGACTCTCCTAAAAAACTTAGATTTGCTTTCATTTGTTTTCTCCTTTACTTCCATTATAACATATTCCATTATAACATATCAACGCCTGTTTTGTCAAGGGGCTTCCTCTTCTTGGACTTCTAAATCCCATTCTCTGGCAATCTCTTTGATAGTTGACAAGGCAAATTCCCTATAAAGATAAGCAACCCCTAGAATCAGTCTCTCATCAGGATTAGAAAAATGAATAGAAACTCCATATTCATGATGTTCGCATAAAATATCGTTCTCCAGTCCCTTTTTAAAATCCTCAAACTTTTTCTTTACTGACTGCTGACTTTCTCCTTCTTCTCCTATAATCTTCACATCATACTCAACGGGCTCACCTTCTATGTCTTTAGATGGCTTTAATATTTTTATAATTGCCAATCCAATCCTCCCTTTTAAATAATTTAAATACAATGAACCTATTTAAGTATAGCAATTTATTTAAAGTTTATCAAATTTTTTAAATAAAAATGGGGAGTTCCTTCTGAGGAACCCCCCTAAGATGCTCTTATTCTTCTTCCGCATAGATTTCATTGTAGCATAAGCCACATAACTGACCTACTCCTTCTACATAACAAAAACGTTTCTCAATAGGAGTATCTTTTGTGTATGGTGTTTCTCTACCACAATTCATCACACATTTTTCTTTTTCTTCTTTCTCGCTTTTCGCTCCTGCTATCATCTCGAACCACCTTTATTCCTTTCCTTTACCTGAATTACTCCCTTTCTTTTCCTGCCCTTAGTATCAACCCAGAGTATTTCAAATGTACTGGGTTTCTCAACATTTGTGGCTATAGCCTGGGCTATTTTACCCTTTGCTACTGGAAACTTTTTTAAGCTATCACCTCTAATTGTATCTGTCCCCACTATTCTATACTTTGACAAACCTCCGATAATAAGCATTTTAAACCTCCCTAAATATTTATTTGGAATTTCCTATATCATATATCAATAAATTATTTTTGTCAAGGATTTACAGAAAATGAAAGATGGGCAGACTCATTGAACTGAATCCGCCCACTGTAATTTTTCTGCGTCTGCAAAACTATTTTAATTTAAATACAACTGTTACGGAAAAAGTTGCCGCTGTCTGTTTGCCATCAATGATCACTGGTTCATAAACCCATTGTTCCACAGCATTAATAGCATACCGGTCAAAAATAGGACTTGAACGAAGAACTTTAACCTCTACAACCCTTCCGTGTTCATTGATTGTTACTCCTAAAATTACTACGCCTTCAGTTTTGTATTTCCTTGCAAATTCTGGATAAATAGGCTCTACTTCTCTTATAAGCTTAGCTCCAGCAACCTTTACTGGCTCAGTTGTCCCAGATTTAATCTTTTTAGAAGAAAACGTGCTTTCAACGACTGGTTTTAATTTGGTTCTTTCAGTTGATTCAGTTGTCCCAGATTTTACTTGAGATGATTTCAATGGTTCAAGTTTAGCTAATGTTTCCTCGGCTTTTTTTATAGTTACAACTATAAAATGTTTCGGGGATAGCTTAACCGTGTCTACTTCCCTGCGTAGCTCTTGAATAAAATAGCTTAGCACTTTAGGATCTTTTAGCTCTCCCAGGGCTTTAACAAAATTATCTGTTCCCTGTCCAAAGCCACTACGGACATTTTGACATATGTACTTAACTGCAAATTCAATTCCACGAGGACTTCTTATTTTTAACAATGCTGCACATGCATACAGGGAATACCAACTTTCATTTTCTATCTTTCTAATTATAGCCCCTACTGCTCTTTCGTCTCCAAGATTTCCAAGTACCTCAAAAAGAAATATTTGGCCATACTTATTTGTACTCATATGATTAAGTTCTTCAACCAAGGACATTACGGCGTTTTCATTAACATAACTGTATATAGTATCACCAACCCTTTTTGCTATCAATCTAGTGTCTGGAAGCGCTTCCCTTGAAGAAGGGTCTTTCAAATATGCGAGTACTCGATTCTTCTTCATGGCCACAGAGTTCTGTCCAAAATTTTCCGCCACCGAATAAGAACGAGCTCTGCATTTGCCTTCAGTAACAGACTCAACTAATACTGTTCCCTTCATCTTGCGCTCATTGTGCCCAGCAAGCTTGTTGTTCAAAGGATTTATCCTTGCTTCATAGACAATCAATATGTCCCCTGCTTTAACTCCGTCATTTAACCCCATAGCAACTTCATATGTCTTTATATTGGAAGTTGAAGATCTGCCAATTTTCGCTATATGAATGGTATTTTCACCCGATCTTAATTCCTTCTTTACAAAAACTAACTTTGTTAAATCTGGCGATAATTCAGGAAAAGCATATAAGGCCTCCCGCAACTGGTAAGAATCTAATAAACGAATAGCAAAGGAATTTCCTGATTTTTTATTTTCAACCCAAATACCATCAAGAATCCTACGAGGTCCGCTTTTGGTCCCAAAAGAATGCAGGCTAAACCCTGAAGGAAAATATTTTTCATAACGCAAATTAACATAAATACTAAAAAGCGGATGAGAAATATTTCTGTTAACTCTATTGGGTCTAACTGCAGACTCTCTCTCTGAAAGATCGTCCAAATTGATAATCCATGTTCTTCTTGCAGAAACAAAGAAAAGCTTTTCTCCATCTCTTGTCCATTCTGTTCGACAACCTAAATAATCTCTTCTGGATCTATCATACCCTGGATCGTAAATTATGTATTCTTTTTTTGTTTTAAGATCAAGAATAGCAATTCTTGCAGGTTTTTTCTTTTTGTAAGCAATTCTCTTTCCATCAGGTGACCACGCAGCGTTATATCCATCTATTATGCGTTCTTTATTGCTACCGTCTGGATTTATCATGTATATAGAGTTCCCACTGGAATACAAAATCTTTTTGCCGTCTGGAGACCAACAAGGATAATAACCATAACCAAGTAATTTGACGTCTTTTAATTCTACCCTACTTGCATCAAGATCCCTCACTTCAAAACTCCAGCCTGATAAAATCAAAACAATCATCAGAAATCCAAAAAACATTATTTTTTTCATCTGAATACCTCCTAAAATGAATTTCTTACCTTAAATATTAGATTTTTAAGGTACTTCGTTTTAAACCTCCTTGTGTAATTTCCTATATCATATATCAATAAATTATTTTTGTCAACCCCGTTAGATGATTTTCTATCTAATGGGGTCAAGGGATTTTGTGAATTTGGAAATGAAAAAGGAGGCCTTGATAGACCTCCATTAAAATAAGCTCTGGAATTTGAGGAAATCTTTGATTTCCCTTTTATCCGCTGTTGTATGAAGTCGGGAGCTTCAATCATTTTACCACTACCTATACCTAAACCCTCCGGGAACAGCAATGAAATGAAGTGAAGGTATTA
>JAUWXZ010000056.1 GCA_030616125.1 Candidatus Aenigmatarchaeota archaeon | reverse complement strand
ACATCCAATTGCTTCATCCTTGCTGCTTCTGTCCTGGATAGAGCCCCAAACTTTGAGAGATTAACCACATCTGGCTTAATTTTTTCTATCAGTTTGATTGTTTTTCTAAAATCTTCTTCATTCTCTGAAGGAAATCCAACTATTATATCTGTAGCTAGAGTTAATTCTGGAATTTCTTTCCTAAATTTTTTTACAATCTCTAAAAAATCTTTTATCTTATATCCTCTTTTCATCAATTCCAGGATTCTGTTACTCCCCGATTGAACAGGTAAATGTAAGAACTTGAAAATTTTTTCATTCTGATAAGCTTGGATCAACTCGTCCAAAATTTTTTTAACATGTAAAGGGTTTGCCATCCCAACTCTAACGAAAAATTTATCATTCAACCCAGAAATTTTATTCAAGAGTTCTGCTAGGTTTGTACCCAAATCAAAACCATAACACCCGTTATCCAAACTTGTAAGCCATATTTCTTTACACCCTTCTTCTAAAGCTTTTCTTACATCTTTAATTATGGAATCAGAAGGATAGCTGAATAGTTTACCTTTGTACGGCTCTGTGCAAAAGCTACAGTTTGATAGGCATCCTCTTCCAATCTGAGTTATTCCTATTATTGGATTTTTCCTGCGCCTAGGCAAGTCCAGCTTTGGTTTTTTTAAATCCTCCAAGAACGCAAGTTTTTTTCTTTCTAATGCTGCTCTTGCTACATCAACAATTTTTTCAACTTGATCCGGAGCTAACAAGCATGCTTCAGAGTTAATTTTTTCTACAAATTTTTTATTAGCTTTTGGTAAACAACCAGCAATTATTAATGGTTTACTTGATTTTGTTAATTCTTTTATTCTGAAAACCATTCGCTGAATTGTTGGAACTTTTACTGTACATGTGAAGATTATATTTAAGTCTGACTCCTTTGGGCAATCTGTAAATTCAAACCCAGCTTTTTTTAACAATCCAGAAGCTATCTCATAATCAGCAACATTGGCTGAACATCCAAAAACTTCTCTATAAATTTTTGCCATAATTATCAATCATCTAGTAAATGTATTAATTTCTATTTCAAATTTTTGAGTTGAGTTTTCTTTCCTGGTTTAATTTTTTTTTCATGCAGTTTGGCCTTTTCGTATAATTCTTGGGCTAATTTTTCTTCATCCATGAGAAGAATATTTAGAAAAAACCGATATGTAGATTTGGAACTTTGGCTAGTTGTTAATTCAAAGGAGATTACTACTCAGAGTGGTAAGTTTTGAAGAAACAAATAACAAAAAGAATTTAAATTATAAGCAGAGATAATTACCTATAGCGGGATGGAGCAGTCTGGAGTGCTCGTCGAGAGATTGATTCTCACGAATGGCTCATAACCCGAAGGTCCTAGGTTCAAATCCTAGTCCCGCTACACCTATTTTTTTATGATATCAAATTGTTAATATGAAGATCTTTCTCACAGGTTTGCCTGGTTCGGGTAAATCAACTGTTTTAATCAAAACTATTGAACTGCTAAAGGAAAGAAATCTAAAAATTGGAGGAGTTGTTACACCAGAAATTAGAAAAGAAGGAAAAAGGATTGGATTTTCAGTTAAAGATGTTTTCACTGGAAAAGAAGGGATTTTAGCAAGTGTGGACCAAAAAATTGGTCCAAGAGTAGGAAAATACCGAATAGATTTAAAAGAATTTGAAAGAATTGCTTTGTCAGCTTTAGATTTTGCTCTTAAAAATTGTGACATAATTTGTGTGGATGAACTGGGTAGGATGGAGTTCTTTAGCTCAAAGTTTAAAGAAAAAGTGTTAGAGATTTTAAATTCTGATAAACAACTAATTGCCTGTTTGCACAGAAATTTTATCGATGAATTTAAAAAATATGGAAAGTTAATTGAAGTTACTTTAGAAAATAAAGAAAAGTTGCCCCAAGAAATTATCAAATATTTTAAGTGAAGAATTTAATTTTTCTCTTTTTTAAAATTTAAGTATTTCTTCTTTTAAGCAAAATTATTTTAAGTGAATTAATGCAAGTTTATATTTTACTCGCAATAATTTCATCAATCTTATATGGAATTGGCTTGGTCATTCAGAAAAAAGGAGTGGAAAAAATCTCTGGTTTGAAACTCCTTAAAAACTTTTCCATTAAAAACTTAAAAAAATTGATTAGAAAACTTTTAAACAAAAAACTCTTATCCGGTGTAATAATAGGGGGTATTGGTACTTTATTCTATTGGAAAGCAATATCAATCGGAGAATTATCAATACTTCAACCTCTGACAAACATAAATGTAATAGTTGTTTGGATTTTTGGCTGGGTTTATTTAAAAGAAAGAATTCGTAGTAAAGAATGGATTGGACTTATTTTAATATTTGTAGGTGCTGTGACACTGAGTGTGAGTGCATGATAAAATACGAATTAATACTTGCAATAATCGCTGGGATTCTTTTCGGAATAGCTGCAATACTAACAAAACTCGCATTGGTTCCAACTCAGGGATTTTCTATTTTTTCACTACAGGATTGGAAACTGTTTATATTTTCTTGGCCTTTTGTTGGATTGGCAATTTTTGGTATCTTAGCTGTTGTATTTTTGTGGTGGGGTTTTTCACGTGGAAGAGCAATAATCATTATTTCTATTTTTATTGGTTTTAGTGCAATGGTATCAGTAACTGGCGGTGTACTGCTGTTTGGTGAATCTCTTTCAGTTATTAAAGCCTTTGGTATAATTGCTATAACTCTTGGTGCAATTTTTCTTCAGAAAATTTAATTATTAAAGTATTTTAAAATGTTAAATGGGCCTGGGCGGAATTGAACCGCCGTCTCTACCTATCCTAGAAGTGGCTGTAAGGGTCCCGCAATAATTTAACGTCCTTCCGTTAGACTACAAGCCCTTAAAATTTATTGTAAAATTTGAATTTTATAAATAAAACTACTGTTGCTAGTAAAATTATTTGAACTACTCCAAACCAACCAAACTCTGGCAAACTTGCAAGTCCAGAACTTATTGTTATCTCCATTTTTTTCCAACATTTTCCAACATGTGACGGACCTTCGGGAATACATTCCACATCTTTTGTATCACCAAAAAAATCGGGGCAATCTGCCTTTGTACTACAATTAGCATCAAAAGCTGGATTTGTAGGTTCTATATTTGATTTAACCAATATTCCAAAGTAATAATTATCTCCAGTAGCTCTAATGGTAATTTTTTGTGAAGAGTAAGATTCTGGCTCCACTATGTGGTTATAAGAAGCCGGACCAGTAGAAACTACATTATTCTCAATGTAAACCTTATCTGTATAATCATATGGTGCAGTAGTAATATTTATTGTGTAATTACTTGTGAGCAAACCAAGATTTTTTATTCTTACTGGATTAAATGCTTCTCCCAGTGGTACGGTAAGATCGACAGCATAAACATCAAAATTGATTGACCAAAAGCTTCTGTTTAGATATTCACCGGTATCTGGATCTAAACAAGGTACATCCGAATAGCCAGGATCATAAAAATTACAAGTGACATTGTTTGTTGTATTGAACAAATAATTTGGATTTAATATACTACAACCATATTCTCCTGTATCT